>NZ_JBFTMA010000276.1:0-5106 GCF_056396725.1 Bacillus sp. 05T31 | reverse complement strand
ACTTTTAAGGCGGTTTTTTCTATTTGTTCTTAAACTTCTCTGTCGCTGCTCTCATCTTCACATTCAAATCATGATCAATGGAGTCACGAATATCACGCTCTACTACTTCCATTTCCTTTTGGAAATTTTGCAAGTATATTTTTAGTTCTTCTTCTTTTTCAGGACGTTGTGATGGTGGTAATTGTACCACTAATGATAACATCGCTGTTAAATCTTTCATTAAGAACGTTTCAAGTTTATGTTGTTGTTCAAACATGCGTTGTTCTTGATAGTACGGAAGTGCATTTAATACTGAAATTGTAATGTCATCAACCGTTCTTTGTAGTGAAGGATTAATCGAGCGTTTATATGCTTGAATTGTATTTAATGCATCTGGATAGCGATCATAGAAATACAATTTATAAAACGATAAGTCTGTCGGTTTAACAGTTTGCTGTGATTCTTGTCTCAAGAAATCTTTCACTTTCATTGTTGCAATATCAATATCTTCATTCGTAAGCTTTTTCGTTGTTTTTGCCATCACATGCACTTTTTTCTGCTTTTCTTTCGGTAACATTGAGAAAACTTGCTCTCTCGTACGTTGGCCCGATGAACAGAAAAGTGTATTTAATGTATTTTGTTCTTTTTTCCCTTCTGTACGAATCCAGCGATAAAAGAGTGGGTGCTGCGTAAATTCTTGTAAAAACGGTGTTGATTTGTTCGATAATTTTTCAATAGAATCTTGCGCTCTCTTATATGGTTTCGTCCATGAAAAATAAAGTTTACGTCCGAAGTATACAACTAAAACAACGACAGTAAATGCGATTAAAAGTAATGACCCTAATAGTAATAATACTCCTTGAATGAAACTCATTTTTTCACCTCCTCAAATAATCTGTTATTTCCTTGGACGCTGAATGAGTTTCTGCTTCATCTCATCATTAAATGTGTCAAGTTCAATTACAAACTTCTTACTAGACTCAATAATACGCTCTGACGATTTCTCAGATGCTTCAATAGCAGCGAATACATTTTGGAATGATTCACGTAATTTATCCATGCTAATTGCAGGATTTTCTAGGAGTTTTGTTGTTTCTTCTGTATTTTGTTTTAATGCTTGAGAATTGCTTAATACCATTGATTCAATCGCTTCATTTGTCGCATTAACTGCATCAATTGTTTTACGTTGATTTGTTAATGCGAGCTGAATTGCAGCTGAAACCGTTATAACGTTTTGCGTCATCGTAATTGCATTACGAATTGCCTCTGATAGCTTTTCATTATTTTTCTTAATGATGTCTACAGATGCGATAGATTGTAATAATACACTTTTTGCTTGTTGCATATTACGAGTACGCACAAGTATCTTTTCTAATGCATCATTTATTAACGGAATATCCCTTTGACGTTCTGGATTTTGTTTCTCAGCTTCAAGCATACCAGCAAGTTTTCTTCCTAAGTATACTTGTTTATCAAGAGCGTGAATTTTATCGTGTGATTGCTCTTTTAACATTTCAAGACCAACCGTATCCTCTTGCAAGTTATCACGGCCAATGAGAAGTGATCTTATAATCTCCTCGATTTGCTTATCTATAGATTGATATTTATGCACGTAATTTTCAAGTGGATTTTTCTTAAACACTTTAAACATAAGTTTCTTCATACCAGTTGCTTTTAATGAGTTTGGATCAAGTTCTGATACCACTTTTCGTAATTCTAACAATGTATTTGGAATTTCTTCATTCTTTCCATTCATCATCGCTGTCACAGGACGTTTTAAAGCTGATAACGTTTGTCCTGCCGCTTGCTGCTCTTTATCCCCTAAGTCTCCTAGCTGCGACAATACTTTTGATAAATCTGTATTTTGCTCGCTATTTAACTTTTGTACATAAAGATCTGCTTCTTTATTCAGTTCTTCAAGCTCTGCATCTTTTATTACTGTATCCACTACTACTTCTACATTATTATCTTTCACAATCGATACAGGTTCTTTTTTCTCGAGTTCAGTCAACAAAATCGCTCCTTTATTTATATGTGCGAATTTATGTGCACTATATTTCATCTAATATATCGTATTTCATATACATTTTTGCTTGCTTGAAATCGATTTTTCAAGAAATACCTGCTTATGCAGTCATTCCCTGTTTCATAGTATAAGTATACCTGTTCTCGTCATTATTTTCCTCAGACTTAAGACCTAGAGAACAACATGCTGAAGACGGATTCTTCACAGCTTACCTTACTTATCACCACTGACTATTAATTTGAAATTCCATTTAGTTACCTTCTTAAATTCATACAATGCTCTATCTTTTGACATATACTATCTTTCAATGTGATAATTATATTAGGTCCACTTCTAATTATTCTTCCGCGCAACAAATGCTCCCTTTTGAAAAGCTAATAACACGGTTTCAAACGTAACGTCTTCTTCAATCATCTTTATAAATCCAGCTAATTCCCCCGCATGAGAAGTTGCATTATCAATTACAAGAAAACCTTTTGGCTCTAAAATACGTTTTATATGTTCCCACCACCACATGTATTGCGTGCGCTCTGAATCTAGGAAAATAAAATCAAATGAACGATCTACTTGCGAATCTAAAAATGCCCCAGCCTCTTGATTATGAATATCGATTCTCTGTGTAAGATTTGCCCTTTCAAAATTTCCAAGTGCCTCTCCAACCCGTTCTGAAGAAAGTTCTACAGTTATAACATTTCCATTTGTTTCTTCTACCGCATTTGCTAGCCACAATGTAGAATAGCCATTTGAAGTTCCAATTTCTAAAATTTTTTTTGCATTGCACCCCTTTACTAATACTGATAAAAACTGCCCCATTTCACGAGAAATATTTCTTAATTTTTCTTCTCTTTTTTCTTTATGTCGATCATGCTCTTCTCCATATTGTTCAAGTTGCAATAATAATGAATCTAGAGTATTCATTTTCTCCATCGCCTTTCCAAGCAATATGATGAAAAAGTACATGATGCCCGTCTACTTTTCATTATATGCGAAATGCACACCTTTTTCCTGTTATACGACAAAGAATTAAAATTTTTTATAGCATATTGTTTCGTTTTTTGGTAAAGTTAATTTCTACGTGCAATTATTTAATTCACATTATTTTACAATCAGTTTTCAATTATAAGATAATCTAAACCCCATTTAAATGAATCGGTATTTCTAATTCAACTAAGCGCCCTTTTCGGACGCATTTTCTTTTGTTTATATATTTCTGTAAGAAAGGATGCTTACACATGAACGTGATTAACTTAGATGCTGCTAGAAGACGTAAACAGCATAAAAAACTAATGATAACTATACCGATTATTAAACGCATTTATGAAGAAGACGGGGAAATTAAATTCGAGGTAGCCGGCGAAAAAGATGTACCTCTTGAAATGTTAGAAAAATAAAAAAAAGACGCACTTCTAAAGAAATGCGTCTTTTTTTATACTGTTACATTTAAGTGCATAAGTTTTTCAGGATTAACCATCATATAAATGTTTGAAATTTTCTCATCCTCAAATATGAATGAAAGTACATACGTCACTTTATTATTTATTGTAACTATAACGCCTGGTGCACCATTTACTATTTTGAAATCAACACTATACTTTTCTGGCAATCGTTTTGCAATTCCAAAGAACAAACGTATAATTTTATCTGCAGAATAAATCGGATTAATTGCAGTTGTAACTTTACCACCACCATCTGCTTTAAATATCGCATTTGTTTTTAATACCTCTAACATGCCTTGCGTATCCCCACACTGTAATGATGATACAAACTTTTCCACATAGGCAGCCATTTTCTTCGTACTTAATGTTGATTGCTTCGGCTTATCTAAAATACTTTTTCGTGCACGTTGAAAGATCTTCCGGCAATTCACACTACTTTTATCAACAATTGAAGCTATTTCCTCGTAGTCATAACTGAAAACCTCTCTTAATATGAAAACAACCCTTTCTACCTCAGACAATTGTTGTAAAAGTAATAAATATGCCGTAGAAATTGATTCTTTCATTACAAATGACTCTGCTGGCTCATCAGGCTCTTCCACAAATGGCTCTGGTAACCACATCCCTACATATACATTACGTTTATGCGCTGCCGAACGTAATGTATCAATTGAACGATTTGTCGCCATTTTACACAAATATGCTTTCATATTTTCTATAGATTGAACACCCTCTATATTATTTACCGCGATAAATACGTCATGAACGATATCTTCAGCGTCCATAACACTCCCAAGGATTCTATATGCTAATGAAAATAATAATGGTTGATACGCTTCATATAATTGCTCCGTTTCCATGATGAACTGCCTCACTTTCTAATTGCTTTAAAATGTGTAACGCTGCACGTTTCCCGCTTGCTACCGCAGCATCAGCTAATATTTCATCATGCCCAGCCCAATCTCCTGCAACGTAAACACCTGGCATTTCAGGTATATTAGGGCCTGGTTTTTCAACACGGTCAATATGAGGAAAATCATGTACTACCGTAATTTTCGGTAAATATTGCTGTGCAACAGCTTCTCTTTTCCAATTCGGATGTAACAATTCCATCATATTTTCTAACTGTTCTTTCTCTTCTTGAATATGATTCAGTTCTAGTACAGGGTTATGGTATTTAATTAGACTCACTACAATTGATCCATCTTCACTTAATTTAGCTGCTCTCGATTGATTCGTGAAAAATATAGGTTGATCTAATCCCAATGCAAAATGATGCAAAGGATTCGGTAATTGTTTTAAACCAATATCTAACGCTGCCACGGTCACTTGTATAGATTGTTCACTCCATTTTTGCAAACTTGTTCCTTCTGTACCTTTTATAATTTTACATGCCTCTTTCGGTGGAGTTGTTACAATAACTGCCCCTGCTTCAAATACTTCATCGTCAAAACAATGTATTCTGTGTTTTCCTTCACAATGCTCTATTTTTAAAACATGCTTTTTAGCCAGAAATTGTACACCACTAGTATTCGCTATTCCTCTTAAATTTGTTATTATCGTCTCCCAACCACCATCTACATAAAGTACTCCTTCTTTCATAGAAAGCTGTATTTGCTTTAGTACGGAAGATGCTAATTGTATTGTAGGAGCATACGTATATGT
>NZ_JBFTMA010000275.1:0-5129 GCF_056396725.1 Bacillus sp. 05T31 | reverse complement strand
TCATTGCACAATTTGCACAATCTAAACCTTCTAGCATAAGTTTCTTTTTCACTAATGCTTCTGCCATCGTTCTCCCTCCTCGCTTTTTTATTCTTCCTCGTTTACGTGTTCAAACGCTTGCTCGAAGATATGAATTACGTGTTGATCAGCTAATGAGTAATAAACTACCTTTCCTTCTTTACGGTTCTTTACAAGCTTTGCTTGCTTTAATACACGAAGCTGATGTGAGATTGAAGATTGCGTCATTCCTAATAAATAAGCTAAATCACAAACACACATTTCAGCTTCAAATAATGCATGTAATATTCTCGTACGTGTACGGTCACCTAATACTTTAAATAATTCTGCTACTTTACTTAAACTTTCATCAGTCGGAATTGTTTGTTTTACTTGATCCACGATTTCCTCGTGAATTACCGTTTGAGAACATGCTTCCTGTTGCGTTTCTACTTTATTTTCAGCCATCACAGCTCACCTCTTCATTTGAACATATGAACAACTATTCATATGTCTTATACCTTTATTATATGAGCGTCCATTCATATGTGTCAATGAATTCTCATACATTTTTCAAAACATTTCGTTCATATTTCAAAATAAACATATAAATATTCTCCGCATCTATCATGCTCTTCATACAAAAAGGATGCACGAAAACTACCGTGCATCCCTTCTTATTTATTAACTTTTACTGCATCCACAATTAACGAAGCGAATCCTAATTTACCATCTTGATTTCTATGGTCAAAACGTTTCGATCGATAAATAAAACCTCCTTGCTCATTCCAATCATTATACTGAAATTCTCCATTTTCATCGCAATACTCTAGCAACTTTACTTGAAAACCCGCTACTTCAAACATAGATACAATCGTTTTATAGTTATGTACAATTGTATGACTTGCAGCTGGATGATCTAACGGACCGGGTCCTCCCACTTGCACACCACGCTGATATTCTTCATTGGGGAAAAATGCATCCGGCACTGCACAACGAATATAACCATCATCTTGTAAAAACTCAAAGCATATTTTAGCTGCTTCTATACCTTCTTCATACGATAAATGCTCCCATACGTGTTCAGCCAAAATTACTGATAAAGAATTAGGCTGAAATTTATTAAGCCACGTTTCTCTTTTTAATAAATTTAATTCTTCTTCATTCGTATGTAACCAACCTGGGTTATTATTATATCCCTCTGATCCAACGACAACTTTCGTCTCCATCTTTCCACCCCTTCTTATATTCCGACATAAAAATTCGACAACATAACATTGGTCTCCTTTATTTCCCCAAAAGAAAAAGCCTTGCGCGCTCCCTAGACGCACAAGGCTTACTAACTTTATATCCCTTTAATTAGCTTTTTCTAAACTATCTTGCGAACTTCCATCGTCTTTTAAATGACTATGTTTTTTCGAATAAACAAAGTATACAACCACTCCGATTGCTAACCAAACACCGAAGTATATCCATGTTTTTAACGGTAGATTTACCATTAAGAATAGACAGCTTGCAACTGAAATAATCGGTAAGATTGGTACAAGTGGTACCATAAATCCACGTTGTAATTTCGGATGCGTTTTACGAAGAATGATGACAGTTACACCAACCATCGCAAATGTTAATAACGCTCCAATATTCGCTAAATTCGACAATTCTTTTAAATCGATAAATCCGGCAATTAAAGCACTACCAATTCCTGTTAACCAAACTGAAAATGTTGGTGCTTCTGTCTTCTTGTCAATTTTCGCAAAAGATTTTGGCAATAAACCGTCACGGCTCATAGCGAAGAATACACGTGTCGTAGCGTAGATGTATGCGAAAATTACAGCCATAATACCAATTACAGCTCCAATAGCGATTACACCAGCCACTTTRTCTTGTCCTACAACTTCTAATACATAGGCCATCGCTTCAGGTACATCTAATTCCTTATAAGAAACCATACCTGTCATAACGAGACAAACTACAACATAAATGATTGTACAAATGACTAATGAAGCAATAATACCAATCGGTAGATCACGTTGCGGATTTTTTACTTCTTCAGCAGAAGTTGCTAATGCATCAAATCCTAAGAAAGCGAAGAATACTGCTGCTCCTCCGGCAAAGACTCCACTTAAGCCGTACGGTGCAAATGGTATCCAGTTTTCTGGTTTCACRTAGAATACACCAACTGCAATGAATAAAACAACAATACCAATTTTAATTAATACCATTATGTTATTCACACGCTTACTTTCTTTTGTACCTCGTGATAATAACCAAGTTATCACCAACGTAACGATAACTGCGGGTAAGTTCACCATACCACCTTGCGATGGAATCGTTAACAACGCTTTTGGAATTTCAAGTCCCAATCCACTCACTAAATTATTGAAATAACCTGTCCATCCGCCAGCTACTGCGGCAGTCGTTACGACATATACGGATAACAATGTCCACCCCATTAAATGGGCAACAAACTCACCAATTGTTGCATATGAATATGTGTACACACTACCTGAAACAGGAAGTGCAGATGCAACCTCTGCATAACATAAAGCTGCAAATCCACAAACAATTGCTGCAATCATGAATGAAAAAATAACTGCTGGACCAGCATCTCTTGCTGCTACTAATCCCGTTAATACTAGAACTCCTGTACCAATTATCGCACCAATCCCTAGCATTGTTAGGTCAAATGCCCCTAGCGTTTTCGTCAAAGTTTTACTTTTACTTTCCCCTAACAATTGCGTAACGGATTTCTTTTTAAATAGGTTGGCCACGATGAATGCCCCCTTTTACCAAGAAGAGCTAAGAGGTATTATCTCTTAGCTCTTATCATGTTGTTTTATATATTGTTCGATTTTGTTTTGTATAATGCTTCTATTAGCAAGATACTGTTTCTGCTTCTAATAATTCTTTAGCACCTTTGTACTCTACACCGTGAGCTTCTGCAACTGCTTCGAATGTTACATAGCCTTCTAATGTGTTAATACCTTTTAATAATGCAGAGTTGCCTAGGCAAGCTTCTTTGTAGCCTTTGTTAGCAATTTGTACTGCATATGGTACTGTTACGTTTGTTAATGCAAGAGTTGATGTACGTGGAACCGCACCTGGCATATTTGCAACTGCATAGTGAACAACGCCGTRTTTTTCRTAAGTTGGGTTRTCATGAGTTGTAATACGGTCAGTTGTTTCGAAAATACCACCTTGGTCAATCGCGATATCTACAACAACAGAACCTTGTTCCATTGATTTAATCATTTCTTCTGTTACAAGTTTTGGCGCTTTTGCACCTGGGATTAATACTGCACCGATTACAAGATCAGATTCTTTTACAGCTTCTGCAATATTGTAAGGATTAGACATTAAAGTTTTTACTTGGTTTCCGAAAATGTCATCTAATTGACGAAGACGTTCTGCACTTAAGTCGATGATTGTTACATCCGCACCTAGTCCAACTGCAATTTTAGCAGCATTTGTACCAGCTTGTCCACCACCGATAATTGTTACTTTACCACGTTTAACTCCTGGAACACCTGCAAGTAAGATACCTTTACCGCCTTTGTTTTTCTCAAGGAATTGCGCACCGATTTGTGCAGCCATACGACCAGCTACTTCACTCATAGGTGCAAGTAATGGTAATGAACGGTTTTCTAATTGTACTGTTTCATATGCGATAGCAACAACTTTCTTTTCAATTAACGCTTTTGTTAATTCTGGCTCTGGAGCTAAGTGTAAGTATGTGAATAAGATTAAACCTTCACTGAAATGTTTGTATTCGCTTTCAACTGGTTCCTTAACTTTCATAACCATTTCCATGTTCCAAGCTTCTTCAGCTGTATCAACAATTTTTGCTCCCGCTTCAACATACTGAGCATCTGTGAAACCAGATCCTACACCTGCATCCTTTTGAATGAATACTTCGTGATTGTTACGAACTAAATGTACAACACCTGCTGGTGTCATTGCCACACGGTTTTCGTTGTTTTTAATTTCTGCTGGTACCCCAATACGCATAATGAAATGCCCCCTTATAATTAACAGAAAAAAGAAAGTCTTTTTTCTTTTTGTAATAATTAATAACTTATGTCCTTATTCTAGCATAACTTAAAAGTTATGAAAACGCTAACATACTATTTTTTTAAAGTTTATATATTTAGAATAGTGTAAATATACGAAACATTGATTCTATTGGGTTATTTGTACTATCTCATTATCTATCACTCTATTTACATTATATCCATTCAAAACGCATAGTAATTATTTATTATTTGACAATAATGTAACAATGCAAAAAACTAAGTAGTTACGTATACATATACACTTATTACTTTGTACAATACTTTAGAAATATATTCTTTCCATAAAAAAAACAGCTACTAGCATTTAGCCAGCAGCTGGATAGATCATAAATAACTTTGAAAATAGATCTTCTGTCGTCTCGGTAATTTTATCAAACATATCACTTTCACGATCTTCTTGCTCTTTTAACATCTTAATTGTTTCACGTGCGTCTTCAGGATAATCGGTAATGATACCATCCACGTTTAACTTATAATATGCCTTTAAACTTTCCATATCATTTACTGTCCATACGTAAATTGGCTTGTTTAGCTTCCTTGCTTCTTTTACTAATTTCTTATTTAACATGTATTCTTCTGCTACATAAAAATCAGCCTTCACATTCTTTAAGTCAGCTCTACTCGCATACAGTATATATCCTACTTTTATATTTGGATTTGCACGTTTAAACTCTTTAATAAGCGGATAGTGTAACGTTTGAATGACACATTGCTTCTCAAATTCATTATCTTTAATCGCTTTTAATACTTTGTTTACAAAATCTTTTTCGCCACCATGGAGCTTCACTTCAATATTAAGTTTGATTTTTCCTTTTGCCAGCTTAATGATCTCATCAAGTGTACTTATTTGTCCTGAAAAMCCATCTTGACTAAGGGTAAGCTGTCTTAACTCCTCCATCGTTAAATCTGACACGTGAACATTAGCATTCGCAAGACGTTTTAGCTTCAAATCATGTATAACTGCTAGTTCACCGTCTTTTGTTTGCAGTACATCAATTTCAGCGTAGTCTGCTTTGGCATCAATAGCCCCCTGCASAGCTTCTYTCGTATTCTCTACAC
>NZ_JBFTMA010000274.1:0-5154 GCF_056396725.1 Bacillus sp. 05T31 | reverse complement strand
ATATATTTCATAATCTTTCCTCCGATCTGTTTAATTAAAGTATCGGAGTTTCAAAATATTTTTATTCAAAAGAAAAAGGATAGGAAAGCTCTCGCTTCCTATCCTCATTTATTATAATACGCGGCCAAATAGTTCTAAAACCATTTCTATCTCTTGGTCGCTCCAACCTTTAAATTTCTCTTTATAATATTCTTTACGCACAGCTTCAAGCTTTTCAGTTACTTCTCGTCCGTTTTCAGTAATTTCTAAGTATACGATACGACGGTCCGAATTTGAACGTTTTCTTTCAACAAACCCTTTTCGCACGAGACGATCTGTTACAGCTGTAATATGACTGGAGGTTACGTTTACTTCACTCGCAATTTGCGAAGCCATCTGTGGACTTTTTAAAAATAACGCACGTAATACAGAAAATTCATTATATGGCATATGCTCTGAAAAACGTGTATTAATATCATTTTGTAATAAACGTATCATCTTTCGAAATGATGCAGATAAATCTAAAATCAGTGTTTCTCTATTTTCGTTCACTAGCCTCGTCCCTTTTTTATCATATTTACACATATTATAATCTATAAATACCTATATTGTATATGCTTTCTTCCCTCAACATTCTCATTTATGTAACTTTTTTCATAAGATTTTCTTTTTTGTTCACACATATACATATAAAAAAGGATGGTGAGCATAAATGCAAAGTGGAATGAATCCGTATCTACATAATATCCGTACGACAAATACTGGTAAAGAAGCTACTATTACTGTACAAGGAGAAGGCATTATAAAGGCAAAACCAAATGTTGTCATATTAACACTGGGCATTCGAACCGATAGTAAAAATGTAAAACAAGCGCAAGAAGAAAATGCAGTGCAATCGAAACAATTGCTTGATGCACTCAAACAGCTAGGTATTGCCGATAAAGATATAGAAACTATTTCTTATACGATTACTCCTCAATACGAATATGTAAATGATAAAGCATTACTACAAGGATACCGTGTGGAGCATTTGTATGAAATTACCGTTTTAAATGTGCAAAAAGCAGGGGAAGTATATGATATAGCCGTTACAAATGGTGCAAACGTAGCAAAAGGATTACGTTTTCGAATATCTCATCCAAATAAATATTATGAGCAAGCTCTCATTCAAGCTCTGCAACAAGCAGTAGACAAAGCTCGTACAATTGCGAGTACCTACAATTTAAATATTAATCCTGTTCCCCTCTCACTCGTTGAAGAATCTGCCCAATTACCACGGGAGATCKCATCATATGCTACTTTGCATGCGCAAGCAGCTCCGCCCATTCAATCAGGAGAACTAGAAATCATTTCATCTATCCGGGCAATTTTTACGTATTTATAAATAAACTCATTTATAAGTAACCGTTATCATTTTCGTTGTTGTAAAAACATGATGTTCTGATATAATAAAGGACGGTGAGCTCTTACATAAGAGATATCACGGGTGGGAGAGGGATATGAAAAAGAAGGTTTAACATGAAAGGAATACTTGAAAGAACATTTAAATTAGACTTACACCAAACATCACCAAAACAAGAAGTTTTAGCTGGAGTCACGTCATTTTTCACAATYGTTTATATTATGATTGTAAATGCGTCAATCTTATCAGATGCCGGCATTCCTCTTGARGCAGGAATTTTGGCAACTGTTTTYAGTTCATTTGTCGGATGTCTACTYATGGCATTTTGGGCAAATGCACCTGCTATTCTTGTCCCTGGTATGGGTGTAAATGCATTCTTCACGTACACTGCTGTGCATACGCTCGGTTTAGCTTGGCAAGAAGCATTGGCAGCTGTTTTTATCGCCGGTATTATTTTTGCAATTGCTGCTTTTACACCGATTGCTCGCGTGCTTTCGGTATCGATTCCAAAGTCATTAAAGGAAGCGATCACTGTCGGTATCGGGTTGTTTTTAGCTTTCATCGGCTTGCAAAAAGGTGGTTTAGTCGTTTCGCATCCTAATACTGCTGTTGCAATGGGGAAATTAAGTAGTCCTATCGTTCTTGCAACACTACTTACTCTTATTGTGGCACTTGTGCTATTTGTTCGTAACGTACGTGGAAACTTTTTATGGACGATTGCAATTGGAACTGGTATTGCATGGCTGTTTGGTCTTGTTGATACGAGTCAAATGGGAAATAGTTCGTTTTCATTCGCTAATTAYGGCGATGTGTTTGGAGCTATGTCATTTGGRAAACTTTCTTCCTTRCCATTTTGGATTGCAACATTCTCCTTAAGCATGGTGCTTATTTTTGAGAACATGGGACTACTTCACGGTTTATTAGAAGATGATCGTAAATTCCCACGTGCTTACCAAGCAAATGCAATTTCAGCAATGACATGTGGTCTATTTGGCACAAGCCCTACCGTTTCAACAGTAGAGAGTGCCGCAGGTATTACTGCCGGCGGAAAGACAGGTCTGACGTCTATCGTTACAGGGTTGTTATTCTTCGCATCACTGTTTGCGCTTCCGTTTGTCAAAATAATTCCTGATAGTGCCATTGCACCAATCTTAATTATTATTGGCGGTCTGATGATTACAAGCATTCAACAAATTCCTCTGAACGACTTTTCAGAAGGATTTCCAGCGTTTTTAATTATCGTTATGATCCCGCTCACATATAGTATCGCTGATGGTATTGCGTTCGGATTTATTGCTTATCCTATCTTGAAAGTTGCTCTTGGAAAGCGTAAAGAAGTCGCACCGTCCATGTATATTATTACATGCTTATTCTTAGCCATGTTCGTATTACACGCTATTGGCTAAGAAACAAACACCGAGGAAATCCTCGGTGTTTTTTTACTTAAACCAACCTTTTTTATAAAACCAAGCCATCATTCCGCCGCCAATTAACGCCATTAAAATTAAGCAAATAAAATAACTATACTTCCCGCCAAGCTCTGGCATATGTGCGAAGTTCATGCCGTATACCCCTGCAATAAATGTTAACGGCATGAAAATAGTTGAGAAAACAGTTAATGTTTTCATAATATTGTTCATATGGTGGGAATTCAATGAAAAGTAACTATCTCGAATATCTGCTGTCAATTCACGGCTCGCTTCAATCATCTCTGTCAGTTTAAGCAAATGATCATGTATGTCTTTAAAATAAATTTCATGATCGCTTATACCGTAAAAACGAGTTGAATTTAAAATGCGATACAATAAATCACGCATCGGAATAATCGTACGCCTTAGCTTAGATAAATCTGTCCGAATATCAAATACCTCTTCTAGCACACTTCCTGCTGTCTCACCCGTTAAATTATCATCAATTGCATTTAAATGGTCTTCAATGTAATATACAGGTGCGAAATAATCATCTACAATTTGGTCAATAATTGTATGTGCTACATTTAAAGGACTCTTCTTAATACGTTTCTTCTCACCGAGCGTTTTCCATACTCTTTCAATCGCATTGTTATGAGAGAAGTGAAAAGAGACTATATATCGATCACTAACAAATAAATCGATTTCATGCGGTTCTAATCCGTCTTCTCCGAATGCATGGAGAACTAAAAAGTTATATCCATCATAAAAATCTACCTTTGGCCTCTGTACATACTCTACACAATCTTCAATTGCAAGGGGATGGAATTTGAAGTGATCTTGTAAAATATATGTATACTCYTCTTTCGTYGGCTTATATAAATCAAGCCAATACCATAYGATGTTYTCTTKTYTCGTTTCTTCTAGCGAMACATCATATAAAACTTCATTTTTTTTCGTTATTGCACAAATTCTAATCATAATTTCACCCTTTACTATTATAAACAAAAAATAGTAAAAAAAGCCAAGGAGAAATCTCCTCAGCTTTTTTTTATCCCGCTATTTGCGGGCAGTAAGACCCCTACCTCAAAATTCAGCGAAAGCAMAGAAGTTAGGTCTGGGTCGGGCTGCCCGTAAAYGCCCGATTGGTGAAGGCTAATAATCAGTGGGGATAAAGCCCCCCTGATTAAAGTTTCACTTTATTACTTCGTTACAATTCCGTGTACTAAAGTTGGTGCACCTACGTGTTCTTTAGAGATTTTCATGTTCTCATAAATTTTCGCTTTTACATCTTCAACATTTTCGCGGTTTGCGTAAATTGTAACAAGAGAGTCACCTTTTTTCACGCTATCGCCTACTTTTTTACGAAGCATTAGACCCACTGCTAAATCAATTTCAGACTCTTTCGTTGCACGCCCTGCTCCTAAAAGCATTGCTGCTGTTCCGATTTCATCTGCAACGATTTCCGATACGTAACCGTCTTCTTTCGCTTCCACTTCAATTTTAAATTGTGCTTGTGGCAATTTAGAAGGATCATCAACAACAGAAGCATCGCCGCCTTGCGCTGATAAGAACGTTTTAAATGATCCTAGCGCTTTACCGTTGTTCATTACTTCAATTAGCTTTTCACGAGCATCTTCTAAAGATGAAGCTTGTCCAGCAAGGTATACCATTTGACTTCCAAGCGTTAAACATAGCTCTTCTAAATCTTTCGGTCCCTTACCTTGTAATGTATCAATTGCTTCTTGTACTTCTAATGCATTACCAATTGCTTCACCAAGCGGCTGACTCATATCAGAAATAACTGCCATCGTATTACGACCAACGTTATTACCGATGCGTACCATTGCTTCTGCTAAACGCTTTGCATCTTCATCCGTTTTCATAAATGCACCTGCTCCAGTTTTCACATCAAGAACAATTGCATCTGCACCAGCAGCAATTTTTTTACTCATAATCGAGCTTGCAATAAGCGGAATAGAATTTACTGTTGCCGTTACATCACGAAGTGCATATAACTTTTTATCAGCAGGTGTTAAGTTTCCACTTTGTCCGATAACAGCAATTTTATTTTCATTTACAAGACGCATGAATTCATCATTTTCAATTTCCACATGGAATCCTGGTACTGCTTCTAATTTATCAATTGTACCACCMGTATGTCCTAGACCTCGTCCAGACATTTTCGCAACTGGTACACCTAAAGCAGCTACTAATGGACCTAATACAAGTGTCGTTGTATCACCAACTCCACCCGTTGAATGCTTATCTACTTTTACCCCTTCAATGGCTGATAAATCAATTGTATCACCGCTATTTACCATTGCCATCGTTAAATCAGCACGTTCTTGATCATTCATATCT
>NZ_JBFTMA010000273.1:0-6123 GCF_056396725.1 Bacillus sp. 05T31 | reverse complement strand
TCTTAAATGRTTACGGTTTTGATCTAATAATTGATATAATTCCTCTTTATGATGTTTTTCTAATAGTTGTARTTCGATTTCGTCATCTACTCGGAGTGTGAACATGTTTTTTWRYCCCYTTTTAWTTTTCYTATTATTCTAACACTTATAGGTGGAAAAAAGTTAAACATTCGCACTTTTTCGGTTTTATATAAGAACAATCACTATATATGATTGATATCTAGATATGAATCATATATAGTTAAAGTATGGAAAAAAATGATAATTTTATAATTCAATTACGTAAAGGCGTTTTTGATCTCGCTATTTTGTCTTTAATAAGCAAACAACCTATGTATGGATACGAAATTACAAGTGCCTTACAAGATATCCCTGTGTTTCATATCCCGAACGGTTCGATTTACCCTATATTAAATCGAATCACGAAAAACAATTGGGCTGTTTCCTATTGGGAAGAGTCCAGTGATGGGCCAAAAAGAAAATACTATCGCATTACAGACGAAGGGAGAGAAATTTTAAATAGTCGCTTACATGATTATGATGCAGTATATCAAGCTCTAATATTACTAGCTAAAGGAGAGGATAAAAAATGAACAAGGAACAATTCTTTTCAAATGAACTCATTGTTTCTTTCTTACACGATCTTCATAAAGGTTTAATGAACTTACCTACGTCAGCAAGAGAACAACATGTGCTAGAAATCAAATCCGATTTATATGAAAATGCATTAAGTAAAGAAAGTGAAGGGGTACCACCGGCAACCATCCCTTCACAGGTGATTGAAGAATTTCTTCCTCCAAAAGAATTAGCAAAGGAAATTGCAGTAGAATATACAGATGTTATTCGAAATGCACAGCAATCTACAAATACATTTATTAAATATTATTCCGGCCTATCTATCGGTCCACTCGGCGCTTTATCAGTGCCTATTGTACTCGGTTTTATAAATTTTTCTGCTAATTTACCATTTTTACTAGCCTTTATTGCAAGCAACATTTGGTTTATCTTTAGAGAAAACCATTGGAATATAGATTTATTAAAATACTTTAAAACAATTATCTTCATCAGTTCAAGACTGCTAATTGCTCTCCCATTCAGCTTTTTCGCTATTCGAATTATGATAACAAAACAATTCGATATGTTTTCATTCTATTATTTAATTGGATATGTACTTTTTAGTTCGCTATATATCGTCTTATTAAAACAACTCTACAAAAAGAATAAACAATACCAACATATCAACGCTTTTTAAAATATATCGAACACAACAAAAAAGACGCACAGCCAAGCTATGCGTCTTTTCTATTACTTCTCTGCAACTTGAACTTCTTTTACGTAAGCTGCTTCGAATTTTTGGATGTCACCTGCGCCCATGAAAATAAGAACGCCGTTTTTATGTTTCTTTAACACATCCGTTGTTGTATCTGTAATTAGTTCTGCGCCATCAATACGTTTTTGCAGATCTTCAATTGTTAATTCACCTTTGTTTTCACGTGCTGATCCGAAAATATCACATAAGTATACTTGGTCAGCTTTACTTAAGCTTTCCGCGAACTCATCTAAAAATTTCTCTGTACGTGAGAATGTATGTGGTTGGAATACAGCGACAACTTCACGCTCTGGATGTTTTTGACGAGCTGCTTCAATCGTTGCATTAATTTCTGTCGGATGGTGTGCATAGTCATCAATGATAACTTGTTCTCCCATTGGCTTTTCATTAAAGCGACGTTTTRCGCCTTCAAAAGTTGTTAGCTGATGCTTAACTGCTTCTACATCAACGTTTTCATAATGGCAAAGCGCGATTACTGCTAATGCATTTAATACGCTGTGATCGCCGTATCCTGTAATTTTGAACGTGTCATAATACGTATTACGAACGAATACATCGAATATAGTACCATCAGTTCTCTTTTGAATGTTACGTGCTTGGAAATCATTATCTTCTCCAAATCCATAGAAAATAACAGGTACTTTCGCTTGAACTTTTTGAAGTTCTTCATCATCACCACATGCAATAATACCTTTTTTCACTTGCAATGCCATCTCTTGGAATGCATTAAATACATCATTGATGTCTGCAAAATAATCTGGGTGATCGAAATCGATATTTGTCATGATTGCATAGTCTGGATAGTAAGACAAGAAATGACGACGATACTCACAAGCTTCAAATACAAAATACTTACTATTTTCTACCCCATGCCCCGTTCCATCTCCAATAAGATATGATGTTGGGTGTGCACCTTGCATTACATGGGCTAACAAACCAGTTGTTGATGTTTTTCCATGTGCACCAGTTACAGCAACACTTGTGTACTGATTCATAAGATCACCTAAGAAGTGATGGTAACGATGTACTGGGATATTTAATTCTTTTGCTGCTACGATTTCTTCATGCGTATCAGGAAATGCATTTCCTGCGATAATCACTTGTCCTTCTTTAATATTATTCTTATCAAAAGGAAGGATGGAAATACCACGCTTTTCCAATGCTGTTTGTGTAAAGAAACGCTTTTCATAATCAGACCCTTGAACAGTATGCTTCATGTCATGAAGAATTTGTGCTAATGAACTCATTCCTGTTCCTTTAATTCCTACAAAATGGTAAACTGTCATCTTAAAGAACCTCCAACATTTCGAACTAATACAACGGCCTATCTATAAGACAGTATATGAATCTTTTCTTATTTTGGTAATCATCATACATTACTGATGCAGTGAATTTCTTTTTATATTCACTTATCAGTGATAAACTCGTACGTACTTCTTTTATGTCCATAACACATTTATTATAGCAAAAAACAAGCCGCTATACTATGATAACAGAAAAACTGATAGGGTCAATCACCTATCAGTTTTTCTCGCTTTTACATATCTTCTTTTGTTTCTAATTGAACACGCTCTAGACGTGAATTTGGACGGTATTTACGACCAGCTTTTGCTTCTGGTTTTCCATTTAATTCTACGTTATCACCAGTAAAACCAATATTCATTTTTAATAAGCTACTTCCTACTCCGTATATATCGACAGGAACATTTTGAGCTTCAAATTCACGAATACGCTTCTCATCAAACCCACCAGTTACAACGATATCTACATGTTGGAACCCTTCCTCATCAAGAGCCTTACGAAGTGCAAATACAAGTGATGGATTTACACCACGTGGATCGAATGTTCCAAGTACTTCTGGGTGACGAATGAAGTATTGATCAATCATTGTGCGAGACGTATCGACACGTACACCTTTTAATGTTGATCCAAATTCACGCGCTACGCGAAGTGCATCTGTAATGACATCATTGTTATAATCAATTAGTACGACTAATTCATCTTCTGGGAATTTTTTATGATATGCCTTTGCAGCTTCAACAACATCACCATTAAACATTTGAATTAAAGCGTGAGGCATCGTCCCCATACCACTTCTGCCCCACCATTCATTCATTGCATGCGTCGCTTGCGCGCTCATACCTCCGATGTATGCCGCATAGCCGTCACCAGCTTGTTGCGTATAATGATCGTCACGATCTCCCATGAAAATAACCGGTTTTTCTTTATCTACACTACGTGCAGCTTGGACAACATTATATACGTTTGTCGCAACTGATGTACGACGAGCTAAAATCCCATCAATTACACCTTCTAAAAAGCCGAAGTATTCATAAGGACCATGAATTGTTAAAACTGTTTCAAACGGACTAATATTATCGCCATCCTTTAAAGAATGAATTTCTAATTCCTCAGGATTTTTGGCAAATGTTTGTAGCAATGCGATTACCTCATCTGCTCCGCAAAGAACTGCATGTTCTTTTTGAAAAAACTGCATTGTTACAACACTTTTCGGGCGAAATTCTTCAATGATTTCTCTAGTTTTTAAAAAGTAAACGGCAGAGAACCAGCCTTCTCCAACACGTTCATCAAATTTAAATGTTTTATTTGTTAGTCGATTTATTTCACCTTTTAATTTTAATTCAATTTCTTTCATGTCGCTTTACTCCCTACTTTACTATCCAACATTTTCTATTAGTATACAGCAAAACCGTTTCCTATACATTTGTTTCCTGCATAGCAGCGAATTCATCCTCAGAAATAAGGACATCTCTCGGTTTCGTTCCTCTTCCTTCAGAAATAATCCCTTGCGACTCCATCTCTTCAATTAGACGTGCCGCGCGATTATAACCTATGCGGAATTTTCTCTGTACAGAAGATGTGGACGCTCCCCCTTGCTCTACAACAAATTGACATGCATCAAAAAATAGTTCATCTTCAGACTCACTCTGCTCTGATTTTGCTAATAAATCCTCTTGCTTAAATAAGTAGTTTGGCTTCATTTGCTTTTTCACATGATCAACTGTTCTTTCAATCTCATCATCTGATACGTATACACCTTGTACACGAACTGGTTTAGATGTGCCGTTTCCTAAAAATAGCATATCACCACGACCAAGTAACTTCTCCGCGCCCCCAATATCGATAATCGTACGCGAATCAACTTGAGATGATACTGTAAACGCAATACGCGTTGGAATGTTTGATTTAATTAAACCTGTAATAACGTCTACAGATGGACGCTGCGTCGCAACTAATAAGTGAATACCACAAGCACGCGCTTTTTGTGCAATACGACAAATCGCTTCCTCCACATCACCAGGAGCAACCATCATTAAGTCCGCTAACTCGTCAATGACAATTACAATATAAGGTAATGTCTCACCTGGGATTTCTCTACCACTTACAATCGTATTGTAACGAGTTAAATCACGAGCACCAGCATGAGCAAACAATTCATAACGACGCTCCATCTCTTCAACCGCCCACTTTAACGCAGCTGTAGCTGCTTTTACGTCAGTAATAACAGGTGCTACAAGATGTGGACAATTCCAATTGCACTCTTCCCTGGAATTGGCGCTTCAATTCGAATATCTTTCGCAGCTAAACTTAACTTAATATCATCACTTAAATTTGTAATTTTATTTACTTTCACACCTGGGTCTGGTTGTACTTCAAAACGAGTTACCGCCGGCCCTTGTGACACATTAATAACATGTGCTCCAACATGGAAATTATTAAATGTCGTATTTAATAATTCTTCCTGTTCTTCTAGCCACTCCGTATTATCTAATGCTGCCTGCTGTGGAATTGACAACAACGTTAATGGCGGAAGTTCATACTTCGGTGGCGCTTGTAGTACGTTGCGCATATCATTCTCTTTTTGATTTACAACATATGCCTTCTCTTGTACTTCCGTACTTGAAATTGACTCTTGTACTTGTCCAGCCACCACTACTTGTTGCATCGGTTTTTCTTCCACTTGAGCTTCCACTACTACTTGCTGCATCGGTTTTTCTTCCACTTGAGCTTCTACTACCACTTGCTGCATTGGTTTTTCTTCCACTTGGGCTTCTACTACCACTTGCTGCATTGGTTTTTCTTCCACTTGCGGGTTTACTACCACTTGCTGCACTGGCTTTTCTTCCACTCGTTCACTGACAGTTGATTGCATTACGTTCGTTCTTGCCGCATGTCTTTCCATTAATTTCTTTCTATCCTGCTTTAACATGACAACATTAAATGGGACATGACGTTTTTTCTCACGTTTCGGTTCTTCTATTTGTAAAGCAGGCTGTTCTTCAGCAACTTGCTTCTTTTCTTCCGCTTCTTCAATTAAAACCTTCGCAAAGTTTTGAACATCTTTCTTTGTTTGCTCATCCGTTTCTGAAACTGGTACGAATACTTCACTTTCTTCCTTGAACGTAATTGTTTCTTGTTGAGAAATCACTGGTTGCTCTGCAACTGGTGTATTTTCCACTAAATCTGTATTCATCGTTTCTTCAATTACTGTTTCTTGAGAAATTGGTTCTTCTTCCTTAGTACCCTCTAACTCCGCAACTTCTTCTGTCGCTTCCTCAGGTTTCTCTAATTCCACAACTTCTTTTGTCGCTTCCTTAGCTTCTTCTAATTCTGCAACTTCTTCTGTCGCTTCCTCAGCTTCCTCTAATTCTACAACTTCTTCTATTGCTTCCTCAGTTTCTTCTAATTCCACAACTTCTTCTGTCGCTTCCTCAGGTTTCTCTAATTCCACAACTTCTTCTGCTGCTTCCTCAGATTTCTCTAATTCCACA
>NZ_JBFTMA010000272.1:0-5170 GCF_056396725.1 Bacillus sp. 05T31 | reverse complement strand
TCTCGTAATCGATTGGTAAATTGTAATACTTCAAAAGAAATACCGAGAACAACTGGAATTAATAAAATTCGGTTTACTACCCTTGCCCAAAGCGGATCTGTAGGGACGAGGAAATAGACAAACATTCCAATAATGACTGTAAATATAATAAAGCTACTGCCACAGCGATAATGGAGGCGAGTTTGCTTTTGAACATTTTCTACAGTCAGTGGAAGATTATTCTCATAAGCATTGATTACTTTATGTTCCGCACCGTGGTACTGAAATACCCGCTTAATAAGTGGGGTTAAAGAAATGAAGTATATATAGCTCAATAATAGCATGAGCTTAATGACACTTTCGACAATGATTTGCCCTGTATGAGATGGGAAAATCGGTCTCGTTAATTCAGCTAAAAGTGCAGGAACTGCTGTGAAAATTACTTTGCCGAATATGAACGATAAAACGCCAACTGCTGCAACTCCTAATACCATCGTTAATTTTGATTGTTCTTCTTTTTTATTTGCAAGTTGTTCATCTTCTTCTGGGTGGACATCAAATCGTTCTGAAGCAAAGTTTAAATGTTTCGCTCCATTCGCACTTGCATCCACAATAGCGGCAATACCTCGTAAAAATGGAATTTTCTTTAGTAGAGATAATGCTTTATTACGAACGCGTGGTAAACGATAAAATTCAATCGATTTATCTTTACGACGAACCGCTGTAACAGTATATTCTCTACCGCCAAACATAACTCCTTCTATGACTGCCTGCCCGCCATATATTTGTTTTGACTCTTCTGCCATGTTAACACCAACCTGTATTTGTTTCTCTCTTATGTAGAAAAAGAGGCAATTGTCATACTTGGTTTTGTCATCTTGAAATAAGACAATCACCGAGTTTCCTTTATTTTATCGACAAATACAGGCAGATGACAAGGGAAAATGTTACGAGAGTCGGACATTTCTTATTCTTTTTATAGACAAATTTTGCAGGATTTAAACATGCCTCAAAATAGTTTCGGGCATACTATTGAGCGGAGGTGTCAATGTGAATCAAGAACAATCAACAATAAGAAACTTTGTACAAATTGGTTTATTTGGTGGCTTATTTTGGGGAGGTATATGGTATTTCCTTCATATATTCTCATTTACAGAAGCTGGACCTAACTATTTACTTTTACCGTTTGCATTTGGAGATTGGAAAGAAGGGGTTTGGGGAAATGTACTAGGTATCGTTTGTATGGGACTTCTTTCAATTTTAGTGGCATTTCTCTATAAAGCCCTTTTTAAAAAGTTTGAAGGAGTATTCCCTGGCGTACTATACGGTTTGTTTTGGTGGGCATTATTATTTTTGGGGATGGGGCTAATGGCACCTGTTATTAAAAGTGCACTCCATTTACCGAAAGAAACAATTGTAACGACAATATGTATCTTTATATTATATGGTGTTTTTATTTCGTATTCTGTAGCATTCGAATCGAATAATACAAATAGAGGAGAAGGGGTCGAGAAGACAAACTATTCAAATAAGTGATTCCTATGTTAAAATGTCGTATAGACATTTTTTAATATTAAGGAGTTTTAAGAAAATGAAAAAGTTACTCCTCGTAAATGGTCCTAACCTAAATCGCCTTGGCGTTAGGGAAGTAAATGTATACGGAAAAGGAACGTTAGCGACGCTTGAAACAGATATGAAACACGAAGCAGAGAAAATGGGAGTGGAGTTAGAATGTTTCCAATCGAATCATGAAGGTGCTATTATCGATCGTCTTCATGAGGCTGAAGATATATATGAAGGGATCATTTTAAATCCTGGAGCATTTACGCATTATAGCTATGCGATTCGAGATGCAATTGCGAGCATTTCGATTCCTGTTATTGAAGTACATATTTCTAACATTCACCAGCGTGAATCGTTCCGTCACGAATCTGTGACGGTTGCTGTTTGTGCGGGACAAATTGTTGGATTTGGTTTTTATGGCTATAAGTTAGCGTTATTTGCATTAATGGAGAAATTGAGGGAGGCATAAAGTAATGGAAAAGATCGAGAGATTAAGAAGTGCGTTTGATGAGGCTGGTATTGACGGGATCGTATTAACGAATGAACATAGCCGTAGATATATGGCGAATTTCACAGGAACAGCTGGTGTTGTACTAATTTCAAAAGAGCGTGCTCTATTTATTACAGATTTCCGTTATGTAGAGCAAGCTAGTAAGCAAGCGGTTGGATACGAAATAGTGCAGCATCCAGGATTAATTCTTGATGAAGTTGCGAAACAAGTTAAAGAACTTGGAATTCAAAAGCTAGGCTTTGAGCAAGATACTCTTACATATAGCTCTTACGTAACGCATAATGAAGCGATCGAAGCTGAATTCATCCCAACTTCTGGGCTTGTAGAAAAGTTACGCTTGATAAAGACTGATTCAGAGATTAAGRTATTAAAGGAAGCTGCACAGATTGCAGATGCTGCCTTTGAGCATATTCTATCATTCATTCGCCCGGGAGTATCTGAAATTGAAGTGTCAAATGAACTTGAATTTTTCATGAGAAAACAAGGAGCAACATCTTCTTCGTTTGATATTATCGTTGCTTCAGGTCTTCGTTCGGCATTACCGCACGGCGTGGCATCTGAAAAAGTGATAGAAAAAGGAGATTTCGTTACATTAGACTTCGGCGCTTATTACAAAGGATATTGCTCTGATATTACTCGTACGATTGCAGTCGGTGAACCATCTGATAAATTAAAAGAAATTTATAATATCGTTTTAGAAGCACAACTACGTGGTGTGAACGGTATTAAAGCTGGTTTAACGGGTCGTGAGGCTGATGCATTAACGCGTGATTACATAACGGAAAAAGGATATGGTGAATACTTCGGACACTCTACTGGTCATGGAATCGGTCTTGAAATCCATGAAGCACCAGGTTTAGCGTTCCGTTCTGATACAGTACTTGAACCAGGTATGGCTGTAACAGTAGAACCAGGTATTTATATTCCAGGTGTTGGCGGGGTACGTATTGAAGATGATATCATTGTAACAAGTGAAGGYAATGAAGTAATAACGAAATCACCAAAAGAACTTATTATTTTGTAATACACAGGAGGATTTTTTTACATGATTTCAGTAAACGATTTTCGTACAGGTTTAACAATTTCAGTGGACAATGCCCTTTGGCAAGTAATGGATTTCCAACACGTAAAGCCAGGTAAAGGTGCTGCATTCGTTCGCTCTAAACTACGTAACCTTCGCACAGGATCTGTTCAAGAGAAAACATTCCGTGCAGGTGAAAAAGTAGAAAAAGCACACATCGAAAACCGTCGTATGCAATACTTATACGCGAGCGGTGAGTCTCACGTATTTATGGATAACGAAACTTATGAGCAAATCGAACTTGGCGAAAACCAAATCGAGCGCGAATTAAAATTCTTAAAAGAAAACATGGGAGTATCTATTATGACATACCAAGATGAAGTACTTGGTGTTGAACTTCCGAACACAGTTGAATTAACAGTGTCAGAAACAGAGCCTGGTATTAAAGGTGACACAGCTTCTAACGTAACAAAACCAGCTAAATTAGAAACTGGTCTTGTTGTACAAGTACCAATCTTCATTAACGAAGGCGAAATGCTTATCATCAACACTGGTGAAGGTAAATACGTTTCTCGTGCATAGTAGAAAAGCACTCGTGATTATCACGAGTGCTTTTTTTATAGGAAGTAGGGAAGATAGTAAATTGCAGTTATAACAAAACTAACTGTGACGAGTGAAAGGGTACCCATAATATATGGAGTCAAAACAATTTGAAACGGGCGTATTTCACCAGTTTCAATACCGGTAAAAGTTTTATTCGTTACATGATCCATATTGTTATTTCTAAAGTTACTCATAATAATTAACCACGTAATTGCAAATATTGCTAGACTGCCAAGGAAAAAGCTCTCCAAAAATGACCAGCCGACCATTTTTGAAAAAAGATAAATAATAGCTAATTCTACTACAATTGTTAAACTAATTTTYAATSCYTTCATATTTTCCCCCCTCATTTYGTACKTCCARCCAATTTGAAAAATTCTTGCGTGATACGACATGTAGTGAGCAAGGTGACTTTACTTCTTTCTCAAGTGCAGCATGTTCGCCTGGAAACTTGTTTTCCACATGCAATGAAATATAAGGTAGTTTCTCTTGCGCCTTTAAAGAGCGAATGTTAGTCGTTTTGGCACCAGCGAATACGTATGTGAGTTGTAAGTCTAAGAAAGCAACTTTAAAGATTTCTTTTTTAGCGGCCTCGTTATATCCTTTTCCCTAGTATGGATAGCCGATCCAACTGCCAATGTGAGATTGCTTTTTCTCATAATTAATATGTTTAAGTGTGGTGAGGCCAATTATTTCATTTTCTTCATTTACAATCACTCTTGATAAGGAGTGCTTTTTTCGTTCCTCTTCAATTGCAAAAAGAATGAATGTTTTTGTATCTTCCACTGATTCTACTTTTAGCCCTAATGCATTTTTTACATGTGGATTGCTTGATAGCTCAAAAATCACATTTGCATATCGTAAATCGAGCGGTAATAAAGTAACTTGCTTCATCATCTATGCTCCTTTTCTATTAAATATACCATAAAATAATCAGAATATTCAGTTTTAGATTAAGTCGATAGAGAAAAATTATGTTTTTACTTCTGAAATAGACAACCTCTGCATATGGTTGTACAAATATATTCTTTTTCAGAATAAGGAAGTAGTAACTGTTATGGGAGAAGGTGGGAGAATGAAACAGTGGCTAGCGGCAATGGAAACATCCGTGCTTGTTATGGGATTACTTCGGTTGTTTTCAGGAAGCGCGGAAATATTCGCCGCTTTGCTTATGCTTTACGTGAATGATGCGAAGAAAGCATTGTTTATAAATGGTATGTTGGCGTTTGTTGGACCGACCGTATTAATTTTAACAATGACAATTGGCATAGCGAGTGTAGCAAGTGAGATTTCTTTCTTGAAACTCTTTTTTCTAGCACTTGGAATTGGCTGCATTTTTATCGCGTTGTTGAAATAGTAAGTCGAGTATAGTGGGGAGAAGCTTATGAAAGAAGTATTAGAAGTTTTACCGAAAACGATGAAACAGTTAGTTGAAGGCTGTAAACAATACGATACTCTAGAGGAAATTCGCGTTCGAATTGGAAGGCCACTAG
>NZ_JBFTMA010000271.1:0-5172 GCF_056396725.1 Bacillus sp. 05T31 | reverse complement strand
GTCGCTCAWTTGCGACTTCCTTATGTTAACATCTTCRTTTTTCGATGTCAACTAAGTTTTTCAATTTMTTTTTTGTCGTTTWCTGCGTTTCCGCATCAGCGACGKTTATTAATATATCATGTAGAAAAATGAAATGCAATAGTTTTTCTAATAAAATTTTTAACTTAGTAAAAAAGCATAAAAACAGCACCTTTCTTCTATATAAGTATAGTTTTTTAATCTGACGTCCATTTAACGAGTAATAATCTCGCTTTCCTTTTAATAGAAGGTTTCTCTCCCCTCAAATAAATAAAGAAATAAAAAAAGCTTTGGAGAAATCTCCAAAGCTTAGTCTTGTTTATGGCGCATAGCTGGGAATAATAGTACGTCACGAATAGATGGTGCGTTTGTTAATAACATAACAAGACGATCAATACCGATTCCTAACCCTCCCGTAGGAGGCATACCGTACTCAAGAGCTTCGATATAATCATCATCCATCATGTGAGCTTCGTCATTACCTTGCTCGCGCTCTTTTAGTTGAGCTTCAAAACGTTCTTTTTGATCGATTGGATCATTTAACTCAGTGAATGCATTTGCATGTTCACGTGCAACGATAAATAACTCGAAACGATCTGTGAATCGTGGATCTTCGTCATTCTTTTTCGCAAGTGGCGAAATTTCTACCGGATGACCGTAAATAAATGTCGGTTGGATTAATTTATCTTCTACTTTTTGTTCGAAGAACTCATTAATAATATGACCAACTTCCATTGTATTCTTAATTTCCACATTATGTTCTCTTGCAAGTTCACGCGCTTCTTCTACACTCATTGGATTCCAGAAATCTGCTCCAGAGTGTTGCTTAATTGCATCTACCATATGAAGACGTGTCCATTCTGGCTCTAGATTAATTTCATAATCACCATATTGGATTGTTGTTGTATCCAATACTTTTTTCGCGATATGAGCAACCATATTTTCTGTTAGTTTCATAATATCATTATAATCAGCGTACGCTTCATATAATTCAATCATCGTAAACTCAGGGTTATGACGAGTTGATACACCCTCATTACGGAATACACGGCCGATCTCATAAACCTTTTCTAATCCACCCACAATAAGACGTTTTAAATGAAGTTCAATTGCGATACGCATATATAATTCCATATCTAACGCATTATGGTGTGTAGTGAAAGGACGAGCAGATGCTCCACCTGCAATCGCGTGCATCATAGGCGTTTCTACTTCAAGATAACCGTTGTCATCTAAATATCTTCTCATTTCACGAATGATTTTACTACGGGTAACGAACGTTTCACGGCTTTCCATACTTGTAATTAAGTCCAAGTAACGTTGACGATAGCGTTGTTCAACATCTTTTAATCCATGGTATTTATCCGGTAATGGACGAAGGGATTTCGTTAAAAGTGTAAATCCTATTGCTTTTACTGAAAGTTCTCCAACGTTTGTTTTGAACACTTTACCTTCAATACCTACTAAGTCACCTAAATCTGCTGTCGTAAATAACTCGTACTCTTCATCTCCAACAGTATCTTTACGAACATAAATTTGAACTTGCCCCTGTAAATCTTGAATATGCGCAAATCCCGCTTTTCCTTTACCGCGTTTTGTCATAATACGACCAGCGATAGAAACAGTGATTTCTTTCTCTTCTAATTCTTCTTTAGAGAATTCTCCATATAGACTTACTAAGTCAGTTGTTGAATTTGTGCGTTCAAATCGTTTACCGAACGGATCGATTCCTTGCTCACGYAAATTATGTAGCTTTTCACGACGAACAAGCAATTGGTCGTTTAATTCTTCGTGKTTCATGTTATCCATGATATTAATATCACTCCAGCTCTATTAATTTTTACAATATATACAGTATAGCATTTTCTACTCAACTAGAAAAACTGCCAGCAACTAACTGGCAGTTCTTCTTTCTTTCACGTAATTATAGGAAGTGTATAGAAGAATGTCAATCTCCTATGCCCCCTTATTAACCAACATAAATTGTTTGTTGTTTCGCTTCTACTTCTTCTACAAATGCACCTAATACATTCGCAAGGTCYTCACGYGTGTCGCAAGTATTGATACCATTACGCACACTCGCATTACCACGAACACCTTTTAAATACCAAGCTGCATGCTTTCTCATCTCTCTTACGGCAACATTTTCGTTCTTTAAATCGATAAGACGATCTAGATGCAACATACATACATCAATTTTCTCACGCACTGTTGGTTCCGGCATTAACTCACCTGTCTCTAAATACTTTACCGTACGATAAATCATCCACGGATCTCCAAGAGCAGCGCGACCAATCATAACGCCATCTACACCAATTTCATCAAGCATACGCTTTGCATCTTGTGGTGTTTCGACATCACCATTTCCGATAACCGGAATATTTACAGCCTGCTTTACTTGTTTAATAATATTCCAATCCGCTTTACCTTCATACATTTGYACTCGTGTACGCCCATGAACMGCTATCGCTTGTCCACCAGCACGCTCAACAGCTCTAGCATTTTCTATTGCGAAAATATGTTCTTCATCCCAACCAATACGCATTTTAACTGTAACTGGCTTTTCAACAGCATCTACAACCGCCGCTACCATCTCATATATTTTATTTGGGTCTAAAAGCCACTTTGCTCCTGCATCACACTTAGTGATTTTCGGTACTGGGCACCCCATATTAATATCAATAATGTCTGCTGTCGTATATTTATCTACGTATTTCGCAGCATCTACAAGAGTTTCTTTCTCTCCACCAAAAATTTGTAAACTTAATGGCTTTTCCCTCTCATCGATATATAACATATCTAATGTTCTTTTGTTATTAAGTAATATTGCCTTATCACTTACCATTTCAGCACAAACTAACCCTGCACCAAATTCTTTTACCGTCAAACGGAATGCAGAGTTACACACTCCCGCCATCGGTGCTARTACAACYGGATTTTTCATCTCAATATTTGCAATCTTTAACACCCGACTTACTCCTTCCTTTACGGTCACTTTGGCATCAATTCGTCTATTGAAACGTTTAATGTTTTAGCGACTTCTACTACAAAATCTTGGGAAGGTGATCTATTGCCCCTCTCAACTTCACCTAAAACCGATACAGATACCCCTAATTCTTTCGCAAAACCTTCTTGCGTATAGCCTTTTAGCTTTCGAAAAGCACGAATGCGTCTTCCCCATTTTTCTGCTTCCATACCGTTACTCCCTCTCGCCTTTTCATTTCTTCTACTTGTGAACGTGAAATGTTTTGTTTTATATCTTGATTAATCTCTAACAACGGAACGATAACAAAAGCTCTTTCGAACATCCGCGGATGCGGAACAATCAGATTCTCTGCTTCRATATTTTCTTGATTATATAGTAAAATGTCAAGGTCGATGGTCCTCGGGCCCCATCTAATTTCCCTTTTTCTTCCTAGGTCATTCTCTACCTTTTGTGTTACTTTCAATAATTCTTGCGGTGATAAATTGGTAGAAATTTTTATAACTAAATTTAAAAAGCAATTTTGGTCAGTATAGCCAACCGGATCAGTTTCATATACAGACGAAACATCATCAACTTGGATATGCTGGTTTTTATTTAAAAACTGAATTGCTTCAGTTAAATAAGTATAACGCTCCCCAATATTGGAACCTAATGCAATGTACGCTATATTATTCATGGACGTTCTCTCGTAATTTCTACCGCTACAGCACGATAATGTCCCGGTATCGGCGGATCCGGTTTAATTACCTTAATTGTACACTGTGAAATACTCTCATATTGTTTCAATATATCTGTAGCGATATTTTCAGCGATACTCTCTACAAGCTTATACGTTCTACCTTCAACCACTTTTCTACATAGTTCGAAAAGCTCCCCGTAATTGACAGAATACCCTAAGTCGTCACTTTCTCCTGCACGTTTTAAATCCAACTCCACCGTTAAATCCACTTTAAATCTCTGACCCAATTTATTTTCTTCTGGGAATACACCATGATAACCGTAAAACTCCATATCATGGATATAAATTTTATCCAATTACTTTRCCCCCTTACCAATCATCGCRTCCATCATCTTRGCCATACGCGCCATTTCTTTCACATCATGAACACGGATAAACTCACAGCCCTTTTCAATACCAAGACAAACGGTAGCTCCCGTTCCTTCAAGACGTTCCTCCACTGGCAAATCTAACACATGGCCAATAAAGGACTTTCTTGAAGTACCTAAGAGAACTGGGTAACCCAGTACATTTAACTGTTCTAAATTGCGCATCGCTTCTAAATTTTGCTCAGGTGTTTTCGCAAAACCGATACCTGGGTCTAAAATAATATTCTCATCTCGCACACCAGCATCTTTAGCAATTTTAATACTTTCATACAAATCAGCAATCATATCGGCCATTAAATTGCGGTAATTCATATTATCTCGGTTATGCATTAAGATAATGGGCACATCATAATAGGCTGCAACTTCAGCAATCCTCGGTTCCGCCTTCGCTCCCCAAATATCATTAATAATATGAGCACCAGCTTCAATCGCTTGTTTCGCAACCTCAGCTTTATACGTATCAATAGAAATAGGTAGCTTTACTTCTTTTGACACTGCCTGAATCATTGGAACAACTCGCTTTATTTCCTCTTCTACTGAAACTTTAGCGAAACCCGGGCGGGTAGATTCGCCGCCAATATCAATAATATGGGCACCTTCACTTTTCATTTCTTTCGCATGTCGCACCGCAGCATCTACTTCGTTGTAACTCCCACCATCAGAAAATGAATCTGGCGTTACATTTAAAATCCCCATAATTAATGTCTTTTCATTTAAGTTCAATGTATATTCGCCGCAGCGCAAATCATAATCCCACTTCAAACTACACATCTCCTCTTCGCAATTCATTTCTGCTCCACAATTTCTCTCTCTGCACTCCATAAAGATCCATAAGTCTTTTTGTAACCACTCCCACTTTACCCGGGAAATCTTTCTCCTCTATACGATAAAGGGGGACAATCTCTTGAATAGAGTTCGTTACGAACACTTCATCCGCTGAAAGCAATTCATCTTTTGTAAAGAAACCTTCCTTTACTTCTATATCTAGCTCTTCAGCAGCCTTTATAATAAACGCACGAGTGATTCCGTTTAAAATCCCTGTTTCTAATGAAGGAGTATAT
>NZ_JBFTMA010000270.1:0-5176 GCF_056396725.1 Bacillus sp. 05T31 | reverse complement strand
CCTCTCCATAATGTAAAGGTTCATTTTGAGGGTTTCCACTTAATACACCCATTTTAAAAAGCCTCCCTTTCGAAAATATCATCATAAGTATATTTTTCAATATTGAAAATACATTTTTAAGTATGTTTTTTCCTACAAAGTATTTTTTATCATGCATGGGAAACACCTTCCCAACAATGTATGTTTGTAGTCTAGTAAAGAAATTTGCAAATAAAATACTCAAAGATTATTAAGTAAGATTATCAACAATCTTTGAGTGAGAAATCGTTTAATATAAGGGTTTATCTTTTAACGAATGAACAAATGAAATTGATTTTAATATCWGCTATATTTTACACTCATTTATTAATTGAACTTAGCGATTAACTCCACCGCCAAGTTGTTGTTCTGCCATTGCAACTAAACGTTTTGTAATTTCGCCACCAACAGAACCGTTTGCACGAGCTGTTGTGTCTGCACCAAGTTGTACACCAAACTCTTGTGCGATCTCATACTTCATTTGATCAATTGCATTCTCAGCGCCTCGAACCAATAATTCATTACGACTTCCGCTATTAGTGTTTGCCATAGTGTATCACCTCCTATAATTTTAATATGCTACGAATCATGGAAAAATAGTTATTCCTTTTTATGGAAATATAAACCCACTTTAATTATGTATAAATATTGAATCTCTTCTTAAAAGACGATTAAAAAATAGAGCTGAAAAGAGTAAGAATAATTAATCTGTTCAGCTTTATCTAGTACAATCTAATTAATATATATTTTTAAAATTTGCAGCTTACTATTTCTTATACTATTGTAAAGGCTGATTAACAGGCTGAATGGCTTCTAATCCCCTACTTGTTATAGACTATCTTTGCTACATACTTATCTTGGGCAATTTATAGTATCAATTAAGGGTAAAAACAAAGAACTTGAGTATAATTAGTACACGCTCAAGTTTTTTGTTTTTATTTATTGTGTAAGAATAGTAACACATGAACTCGAGAAATATATTCCTCAACCCATGATGATATTCCTATTACTGCTTTAACTCTTGCATACACTCTTGTACAAGAGTTACTGCCTGACTTATAGTAGCACCACCACCAAATGCAGCTGTCACTCCCACGGCCTCAAAGATCTCCTGTTCTGAAGCTCCTTGATCTAGACATCCTTTAATGTGATAAATGATACAATATTCATCCTGAGAATAAAGGCTAATACCTAAAGCAATTAACTGTTTTTACTTTTTTGATAAGGTGCCTTCTTTAAAGCATTCCTCTGYAAAGGAATTAAATTGTTCGGCTAGTTTAGGCATCTTCTCAGTAAATAAACCCAAACCATACTTATAATGAAGAAGTGCAGATTCTGTAGAATTTCTACCTTCAAATTCCATATTTAATCCAACTCCATTTCTCATATTTTTCAAACAAAAGTTAGTATGAACCTAATGGGAATTGATTAAACAAAAATGATATTTATATCAAGGTGAGTGAAAGAGGAGAGAGGATTTAGAGGCATGATATAACAAGAAATTAACTAATAGTATTGCACACACGATATGGATAATCCATCGACTTCTGTAAAAGGATAACGTAAAAAGGAAGTGATGATATGGGAAAACAGAGTGTAGCCAATACATTAAATGTCTTTCTAAAAGGGCAGTACATGGGTATTCATGCCTATGAGCAATATATAGAGAAGTTAAAATATCCAGAAAGTCATATGTTAATACATGATATTTTAGATAAAGATAGGGACCATGTAAATGTATTAAAACAACTTACGTATTAACATTTTTAGTTACGCTGTATCATAATTAAAAGAAGATATTTAAAATAACTCCACATATTTTCACAAGACAGGAAAATACTAATACTTGTTTTAGTACTTTAATTCCAAAGTATTAAAGCAGGATTACTAACTGCGATACTAGGAGGACGTTACTATGAATATTCGTGAAGGATTAATTCCAACTACATTAGGTACAGCAGTTACAGCTGCGGGTTATGCCTTGAAGCAAACTCGTGGATCTAATAAGATGATTGCAAATACAGTATTTGGATTTGGTTTAGCTCACGTTGTTTTAGGTGTAATTGATCTTGTGGAACATCGTCGTTAGAAGAGAGGGCAAGCACATTTTGATGCTTGCCTTTTTAATATCGTCAGTATTTATTATTTTTGTTTAATTTATGAAAGTAATCCATAAATTAAGAACTATGAAAAGGCGGTTACATGCTCAATATGTATACAAGAAGGATTTTGTTATCCAGGCTAAAGGAATGGGCTCATTCATATCAAAAATTACCGACTGCCAAAGAAATATTAAAAGATCCTAGTATGCCTGCCTTATCCACATATGTAAGGCATTTTGGCAATTGGAATGAGTCTCTAAGGCAAGCTGGGTTCCAACCAAGAAAAAAGGTAAATAAAATGTAAAAAATAAACAAAGCAGTCAGTTCAATAAACTGTCTGCTTTGCCTACTCGTTATGAAATTCCAGATTTTCAGGAGATTTTCAACGACTCATATGTAGTATGAACGTACTGTTGTATATTATGCAACTTCAAGAAGCCTTTGTAGAAATAAAATATAAATCCAGTATGTATTAGGTATTTTGTGTATGAAACCATTGTTAATTTCAAATGATAAGATGGAATCCTAGCAACTAACATGATAGCTAATATGATGCGAAAAGTTCAAATAGGGTTAATTATTGCAGTACCGATAACCGCAATACCATCCAGTCTTATTGCAGTATTAAATAATAAAAAAAATTAAAATGTTAATCAAAGTTCATATTATGTTTTTTGAATGTATTTATTTTGAATTATGGGCTATCACTTTGATTGAAAATCCAAGCTAACGATTCAAGCAGGAAGAATATATAGTATTCCTGTACATAGTTTAACAGTTGAGACCGAAGGAGGTGTTATATCAATGAGAACTATACAGCGAATTGCCTTAGCTTTAGTTATTATTGGTGCTATTAATTGGGGGCTAATTGGTTTCTTTAAGTTTGATTTAGTAGGGACAATATTYGGTGGACAGAATGCCTTTTTRGCAAGAGTAATCTTTGCTCTTGTTGGACTAAGTGGGTTAATGTGCTTAACGCAGTTGTTTCAACCGATGAAGGATGCTAATCAAGAGATGAATCGTAAAGAATATGGAAAACCTAATTATAGTACTGAATTTGGTGAGGAAACACATATGACAAATATAAATAGATCTTCTACGGACGTTTATAAGAATACCCGCAATACATTAGATGAAGATTAATACAATTTTTTTCAAAGTCATTTATTCCACATGGCTTTGAAATTTTTTATTTTGGATAATTAGTTGGAGTACCAGCTTTTGTACAACTAGGGRCAAAGTAGCATTTCGTATAGGATGATGCTACTTTGCTTCGTCATATTCCTTCATAATTTTATAAAACGTGTTTTTTCTTAGTTTTAACATTTCCATAAACATAACAGCAGTTATTTCTCCACTCTTCCACTTTGAATAAGTTTCTACTATTATATTTATTTGTTGTTTGCTTAGCGTCGAAAGGTTTACCTGAGGACGGCCTAAGTGTTTTCYTTGAGATTTWGCTACMGCRATMCCTTCMRYTTGTCKCTGATRAATTTTTTTACGTTCTTGATCKGCAACATAAGAAAGCAAAGATAAAAATTGATCTTCCATYAAYCGWCCCATGTCACCCATWTCACGRAACTTACGGYTATCGAATAAAGTTTCATTTTCYAAMACMACAATATCWGCYWGTAATTCYCTTKTTATGTATTTCCACTCYGMAATTACTTCATCATAATTACGTCCCATACGATCTAARGCATCTATGTAAACAATATCACCTATACTTAATACTTTTCGTAATAATTGATACTGAGGACGATCAAAATGTCGCCCACTTGCTTTATCGACAAAAATTCGCCGAGCTTCCACATCTCGTTCCATCATCTTATGTAACTGACGTTGTTCATTTTGATCTTTTGTACTTACACGWATATATCCATAAATATTTGCCACGTTTTGTATTCTCCTTCCAATCGTTACCGCAATTATACCACATTCGTTTATAAAGGTATTCACTGAAAATAAACGTTTATAAAATAGTTCGAATCACCTTTATAAACTTGATGATTCAATGTTTCATAGATACGTCTAACACGTTTGTAAAGGTATACTTTTATAAACAATTTTGTATTTTTTGTGATAATTGCTAAATTTGATTATTATTAAAGAAGTAATTTAAATTTTAAAAAATTTAAATTATAAGAAAATCGTTGCATTCTATAATAAATACTATATGAAGGGAAATGGGAAGTTGAAAACGAGAGAGCTTCTTACTGCAGAACAAAGGGACTACCTTTATGGAGTCCCTGAGCATATGGATGAGAGAGAAATTCTACGCTATTACACAATATCTGATGAAGAATTACAAATTATAAATAAACAACGCGGTGCTGCCAATCGATTAGGTTTTGCCATACAAATCGCTTACTTACGCTTTCCTGGACGACCTTTATCTGCGAATGAAAAAGTTCCAGATTTTATTGTACATACGATTGCTAAACAATTAAGGATTTTACCTTCAGCTATAGAGAACTATGCACGTGGGCGTGATGCAACTCGGCGAGAACATTTGAGTAAAATCAGAAATACATTAGGAATTCGGACATTTACTTTAAAAGAATATCGAGAGTTAGCACGTTGGCTTCTCCCTATGGCAATGAAAACAGATCAAGGACATCTTTTAGTAGAAGCTCTAATTACAGAAATGAGGAAAAGAAAAATTATTGTACCAGCCATATATGCAGTTGAACATTTAGCATGGGCTGTGCGTGAACGAGCACATAGAAAGATTTTCAAACAATTGACAAAGGACCTTACTCCTTCTCAATGTAATCAACTGGACAAGTTATTAAGTGTAGGAAAAGGATACAAGGTTTCGTATTTATCATGGCTTCGACAACCTTCAGGTGTAGTTTCTGTTAAAAATTTTCACAAGATTATGGATCGAATAGAGTTTATCCAAAAATTAAATTTACCTTTAGATAACGGCAGAGAAGTGCATCAAAATCGATTGCTACAGATGGCCCGTGAAGGATCACGTTATTCCAATCAACATTTATCCAGGTTTCATGAGCTCAAACGACATGCAACTCTTATGGCCTTTCTCATTCTTC
>NZ_JBFTMA010000269.1:0-5197 GCF_056396725.1 Bacillus sp. 05T31 | reverse complement strand
CTGTAACTCCGCAATGTTCATATCCTGAATGCGGGAACCATTCTGAGAATACTGCATTCCACGTTTGATGAATAGACGATACCATTTCTTCATGAGGAACTTTTGGTGTTGTAAATACTGCATACGTTGCGGATGGGAATGTACGCTTCGCAACTTCATTTGGTACATTTTCAAAATCTGTAACTTCCATTCCGATAATGTAAGTGAAGTCCCCTGTTTCCAAATTAAAATCAGTACATAATCCAAGCTCTACCCATTGGCTCGTATCTTTACGATTYGGAATCGTCGTTCCAAGATCTTTTTGTAAATATTCTTGCCAAAACRCAGGGATATCTTGATGRTTTTTYCCTTCTTTACTYGTCGTCTTCAGCTCATAACCCGCCATTAAAAATTCTGGTTTATTTACAATACGATATTCCATTTGTATGCCCCCTAAATATGGATTTAATTTTCTTTGTTTTACATTCACTCTATAATACATCGGTGTTTCTATTTCTTGTTTTCGATATTCACTTGGTGTCATTTGAAATAATTTTTTAAAGGCTCTCGTGAACGTTTCGTGAGATTGAAAGCCATGCTCAAATGCGATATCAATAACTTTTTCATCCGTATGAGAAAGTTGATAAGCTGCCCGGGCTAACCTCCTCTTTCGAACATACTCCATTACTGTATCACCTACTAACGCCTGAAATACACGATGAAAATGCGATTCAGAAAAACCTGCAATACGCGCTAAATTACGCAGCGTCTGTTTTTCCATTACATCTTCTTCAATATAATCAATTGACCTTTGAACTTGTGTTTCATAGCTTTCCATCTCTGTTCACCCGCCTTATATGTATTATGATAAAAGATAATTCTATCCAATTCTTGACGTTTTTTACTATAATTCTAAAAACAAATGTAACTTTTTTATATGTATTTCGTTGTTATGTATGAAGGGAGGGAAATGTAGTGAAACGCAAACAATCATTAGAAGACATTTATTCAGAGCATATGCATGATTTATTTCGCTATCTTCTCTCCCTAACCGGAGATTCTCACTGTGCTGAAGATCTCATGCAAGAAACATTTTACCGAATGCTCGTCCATATTGACTATTATAAAGGAGAAGAAATTAGGCCGTGGTTATTTACAATCGCCTACAACGCCTTTATCGATTGGTACCGAAAAGAAAAGAAGTATAAAACAACGCAAATTGAAGAATTCCATTTACCAAACGTGCCAAGTACAGAACACTCTTATTTCGTAAAATATGAGATTACTAGTTGGTTACAAAGTATATCCTCTCTTCCGCTCGAAAGACGAAATGTGTTACTACTACGAGATTACTACGGATTCTCTTATAAGGAAATAGCAGAAATGACTGGTCTCTCGTTAGCAAAAGTAAAAATTGAATTACACCGAGGACGAAAAGAAACGAAAAGCATAAAGGAGTGATACAGATGGGTTGTGCAGAGTTTAAAAAACTGTGGACGAAATACGAAAAAGGAACACTCACACATGACGAACAAGAACAGTTAGAAAGTCATATAGAAACTTGTGCAGAATGTGAAGCTCATTTAGATGAATTGCTTGCGAAGAGTGAACCCGTAAAGAAAAAATTACCGCCAAAAGATCTTAAAGTTCCTTTTTGGAGAATTAAGTGGAAACATCGGTTGCAAACGTTTGGTTTTATATTATCCATTTGCATCGTTATATATATAATCGGCGGGGTATTATCAGCCTTTTATTTTCAAGCTAATAATGATAAAAGGCTAGAAGAAATTAGAGAAGTTCCTTCGCTTGCACTTGAGGCAACTATCCCAAATAGCCGTGTTATGGGGGGCGGAACAAGTGTAGAAGCTTTTTTCCGTACGAACAGCAGCTTCGATTTAGTAAGAACCGTCGGTAAAAAAGAAATGCCACTCGGTACAGTAGAAACAAAAAGCTTCTTATCATCTGTAGATGTCACGAAACAAACTTGGATGAATCCGTTCTATCAACCAAAACTCTTCTTTGTTCATCCCAAAACAAAGCAGGGTGATTATTTAAAGGATTCCTCAAAAAAAGTATGGGATACACTTGCAAAAGTACATGATGGAACCGTTGCAGAAGTAGCAATTTCTTTTGATAAAACTTACACTTTAAAAGAATTAGAACCGCTTTTATATAGCATATTCGAAGCACAAGAACTGCCTCCAACTCCTGTATGGTACGCTTTAGATACAGGACAAGAAAGAATAAATGAAGAAGATTTCATACTATCTGGAAGCGACTTTATAGGCTTTCCAGAACATATAAGATTCCTTGATGATGAAACAGAAAAACAGAAACCGCAAGAAGACAAAGTAATTGAAATGATGCGTATTCTTTCTACACATAAAAAAACKGTAAGYAMARTWGCTRTGCTTCCTGARARMGAACTAAACTTAGATAAACGYTATMARTATGTAAAAGATAACGGCGTMAAAGTATACGGMATTGTCATTACTGGGCCGTCGAAAGAGTTATTAAAATTACAAAATTCCCCTCACATACGTTATGCTACTCTTGGAGATATTGAGGTTTGGAATTGGTTTGATCATTAATGAGAAAAAGGTAGAGCATCCCTATTGGATGCTCTACCTTTTTTACTCAGAAATCACTTTCACATACATCCCTCTTACTGCTTTTTCATAAGCGATATCGCTCATCTGTCTTATGTTTTCTGACACAATAGACGATTGAACAACTTCCCCTTCATGAAGTAACGGAGGATCAATAAGACGTACTTTATTTTTCTGATATAGATCATAATCATTTCTATCTTCTTCTACTTTTACATTCGGATGAACTTTGCTTAATAAAGCACGTACTTCTGTATCTTTACATAGCTGCAATTTCTCTATAAGCTTATCATCTTCGAGAAGAAAATCATCTACATGAATAACCTTTTTATGAAGAGCTAATTTTAACGTTTTAGCTAACATATCGTTTCCATAAATATTCATTGGTTTCATAAAGAAATCGATTACTTCTTTGTAATACGTCTTCGTAAACCATTCTGCAATTTCAATATTTTGAAGAACCATTTTCCCATTAACTTCGATTAAATCATTTAAAAAGTCTTGAGCTTCTTCTAAAGAAATATATCCATATGTATACATATCTCTCAATGTGTAATCCACTCGGTCTGCACATAATTCTGGCGCAGATTTTTCAAGTAATGTCCACTTCGAATCATCTAACAAAATATCTTCATAGTTATAACCATGTTTTGAAAGAATCGCCGGGATTTCCGAGTTTTTCACGACAGAACTAAATATTTCTTCATGATAACTTTCATTTTTGTTATCAAAAACGTAATCGATCACATGGGAAAAAGCAGTATGCGATACATCATGTAGTAAACCAGCAATCTGTTCTTCTACTGAACCACCAAGTTTTTTAATTAACAACATAGCACCAACTGAATGATCAAAGCGCGTTACATTCCATTTCTCATTCATTAAGTAACTTGCTCCGGCCTGATGAACCCCTTTCAGCCTTTGCACATGTTTACTTAAAATTAATTCTTCTAACACTTTATCTACTTTAGACTCACCGTATATGACATCTAATATGATCACTTAAAATCCCCCTTTTCAAGCAGAGTCTTCTTATAGTATCTCTTTTTTCAGAGAGTAAATAAAGAACTTCACTCGAATATTTTGTACCTTTAAATTAAAAAATAGAGAGCACTCAGCTCTCTATTTCACAATCCTATTCAAATGTAACTTCAACCTGCACAATCTCAGATCTACTTCMCAGTCTAAGCGGTGGTCCCCAGAATCCAAATCCAGAAGAAACAATTGCGTGGAATGCACCTTTTTGTGCGTATCCCCAGTCTAGTTCGTACATTCTTCTCGTCACAATATGGTTCGGCGCCATTTGTCCGCGATGCGTGTGACCGGATAATAATAAATCAACGCCGGCGTCCGCTGCTTGTTTTAATTCAAATGGTTGGTGATCCATTGCGATAACAGGAAGCGATTTATCTACCGTACTCATTAGATTTTCAAAGCTTTGACGATCTCGCTCTGTTTTATCCCTTCTTCCAACGAGATAAAAATCATCTTCAATTGTAATGACTTCATCTAAAAGAATACGAATATCAATCTTATCCATCTCTTGTAAAAACTCAGGAACAGCTCGGCCGTAATATTCATGGTTTCCTAACACACCATATACGCCTAATGGAGCTTTCATCTGTTTCATGATTGGTCCCATATTTTTCTGAATGAACACACCTGGATGATCATCGATAATATCACCCGGCAGTAAAATAATATCGGGTTTCATTTCATTTACATGACGAACGAGTCTCTTTAAATGAGCAACTCCAGACAGTTTACCGAAATGCATATCAGAGGCCATCGCAATGCGTAAACTTTTACGCCCTTCTACTTTTTTCGGTATGTGCACTTCGTACTTTCTTACTACTGGACTATATGCGTTGAATACTCCATACGCAAAGATAAAGATGAACGCAAGTAAAACGGCCGATCCTGTCCAAACAATTGCCGTCTCTTTCTCCATTGAAAACTGTAGAAGGAAAACTGTAATATCGGCTAACGGCAATAACATAAGCGCGTATTGTATAACCGCAAACCAAATTGAACCGACCGTTCGCAGGAAAGGAAGGAATTTAAACACTTGTACGAGAATATACGCATATGAAATGAAGCCAACTACGAAAGCGTAATATCCCCAAGATTCCCAGCCGAACACCGTACTGAGCCAAACCCATCCGTTCCAGCCGATGTAAAACATAAGTAGTGTGTATACAAGTAACATAGTAAATATATTGAAATAACGAAGATTCTTCACAACCAGCCTCCTTATTGATTTCTTCTATTATAACTTGTTATGCACGTTTAACGTAAATATTAAGCACATCAATCTTCACAATAAAAACATTGATAAACACATCGTTTTAAAGTTTTTAGGAACGGCTGTAATGGGCATTTTAGAATCTTACGTGTTGGATGAAATTGACATTGATGTTGCGTTTATTGCGACGCAGGTTGGGGAATTGATGAGGCGGAATATATAAAAATCAGACATTCACGTAAACAAAGAAAAGCCGCACCTATAAATACTCATATAGGTGTGGCTTTTCACTATTAAATCACAAAATCCTCCGGAATAAACACCTTCACTTCTCTCGGATGTACGTATACAAACTCACCTCACC
>NZ_JBFTMA010000268.1:0-5198 GCF_056396725.1 Bacillus sp. 05T31 | reverse complement strand
TACCAAAAGAGCGTCCAAGCGTTGGACATCTAGGGGTGGAACACCCCGAAGTAACGCTCAGGGAGACGAAAGGGTACTTTCGTCGTGGAACTGAGAAGCTCCCACTTCAAGCTTTGCTAAGTGGCGAGTAGTTCACAGCTACATTTTTATAATCACCCTGAATTTTTAATCAAATTTAGAAGTGCAATTGCACTTAAATAGTATTATTCTCACCGTAAAAAGTAATTTTTATTTATAAGTTTCCTATTATTAGCAGCAAAACTTTTGAATATAATGTGGTCTGTCGCAAGTATAATAGTGTAGACGCTTTATTTATTATTTTTGAAGTTAGTTTTAACTATATAATGGATTATGAAGGCCCACAAAAATCCTAAAACAGCTCCTATTAATACATCCAGCGGATAATGTACTCCTACCCAGACCCTTGAAAAAGCAATTAAAAAAGCTAACAATAAAAATGCTTTCCCTAAACGTTTTTCATATAAGCATAAAGTTATAGCTATTGCGAAGGCACTTGTAGCATGATCACTAGGAAAAGAAGCATTAGCGGTATGCTCAACAAGTTGTTTTATATTCAACTGAGAAACAAATGGTCGTTCTCTATAAAAAAACAATCCAATAATTCTATTCAACACAAAAGCAAAACAGCATGCTATAATAGCTTGAATTACACAGGTTCTATTTTTATATTTTTTGTTTAACCAAAGAATCATAAATAATAGTATGAACATATACTGAGCATATTCAGCAAAAAAAATCATTAAATAATCGATGTATACATTTCCTTTCACATGCTCATTTATATACCGAAATCCATTATAATCTAGATTGTTTATTAAATTTAACATTTCTCCTCCATAAGCAAATATATTATCTGTTTTTTTTATTGAAAATTGAGATATTTATYAACAGTCCCATTGCTATTAAATTAGCCATTAAAGAACTTCCACCAAAACTAATAAATGGAAGGGGGGTGCCTGTAAGAGGGACCATTCCCGTGACACCTCCTAAATTAGCAATAGATTGAAGACCTATCATACTCCCGATTTCTATTGATATTAGACTTCCAAATTGACTTTTACACTCTTGAACAATCTTAAAAGAGCGAAGTACTATAGTTAATAAACCAGTTAATATGATTAGTACCCCTATAATTCCAAGCTCCTCAGATACAATTGACATAATAAAATCAGTATGAGGCTCAGGTAAAAAACCTTCCTTTTGAATACTATTTCCATATCCACGTCCACTAACTCCACCAGATCCTATGGCAATAAATGAATTTACAAGTTGGTAACCATCCCCTTTTGCATCAAGAAATGGATTGAACACCGTTGTAATACGTGCCATTTGAACATCAGATAAACCAAACCTAAAAAGAAAGTATAAAGTCGGTAYCCWAACAATTGAAGTAACAGYTATCCATTTCATTAAAATARAAATGTTTATTCCAGAACATATAAACATACTTGCCCCTATTCCTGAARTTAATAATGCAGAACCTAGATTGGGTTGTTTGTATATCAAAAAGAACGTAAACATTAAAAGCAAAATAACTTTACCACTGCCTTGCCAATATGATTTTTGCACCTCTTGACGCTTTGAAAAAAAACCTGCTAGTACAATAATCACACCCATTTTAATAAGTTCTGCAGGCTGTATTCCAAATATCCAAGATTGTGCATTATTAACAACTTTCCCTTTCCATAAAACTAAAAATAGTAATACAATACTTACAATTACAATACACACGGAAACTATGCGTTTTTTCCATATATGAAAAGGTAGTCCTATACAAATTATTAACCCTATTACTCCTAAAAAAAGTTTATTTAATTGAGAGCGAAAAAAGAAATCACCACTATAACCATAATTTTTTACTGCAACAATTGAGCTAACACTATACATCATCAAAATTCCAAATATAATTGTAACGATAAGCGAAAACACCAACGGATAATCCAGTAACTTGAATACTTTTTTCATTTCTATTCTCTCTTTCTCCATGCTTCCCACAATCTTGTCTACAAACTTTACGGGAACGAACCTAGGTATAAAAACTTAATATAAATTTTTTATAAGCCTAATAACATTTTTGCAATGGTAAAGTACAGAATTAACCCCGTCCCATCGACTAATGTCGTAATGAACGGACCTGAAATAACAGCTGGATCCAACTTTAACTTATTTAGAATCAAGGGTAATACAGATGAAACAATAGACGACCAAATAACAATGAATAATCCAGTTATAGCTACAACTTGTGCGACTTCTGTACCTACGCCTAAAGTGTACGCACGAATTAATGCCGCMACGGCTAATGTAAGCCCRAGTAAAATACCTACTAATGCTTCTTTTTTCATAACACGAAATATATCTTTAAATTTCACCTCATTTAGAGCTACAGCACGAACCAATGTAGTTACGACCTGTGTGCCTGTATTTCCACCAGTTCCAATTAACAATGGAATAAAGAAAGCCAGTGCAACTACATGAGTCAAAGTTTCTTCATAATGTCGAAGTACAGAACCAGTATACGCTTCCGCTACAAACAGAAGTAATAACCAACCTATACGTTTACGGTATATTTGCCAAATAGAGGTTTCGAAATATGGCTTATCTAATGGGGTGCTCCCCCCTAATTTTTGAATATCTTCAGTTGCTTCTTCTTCAAAAACATCCATTGCATCATCAAAGGTTATGATACCTATCATCCGATTATCCATCGTTGTTACAGGTATAGCAGATAAATCATAATCCATTAGCTTTTGTACAGCTTCCTGCTGGTCTAGGTCCACTGAAACTGAAATAACATCTGATGCCATTATTGACGATAAAGTCTTATCATCTGAGGCTAGCAATAATTCACGAATAGAAACAATTCCATTAAGCTGACCACGCGTATCCAGAACATAAATATACGAAATTGATTCAACCCCTGCCCCAATTTTTCTAATATGCGACAGCGTATCTTTCACTTTCCAATTTTCCCTGGCGGCAATATAGTCAATTGTCATCAGACTGCCCGCTGTTCCAGATTGAAAAACCAGCAGACTTCTAATTCTTTGTTGAGATTCTTCAGACATAAGTTGTATCAGCTTTTTAGCCTGAAGTGCATGAATTGAAAGAATTACATCAACAAGGTCATCAATAGATTGCCTTGCTAATAGCTCTTCACCTTTATCCAAAGGCAAATTGGTACAAATATTATATTGCTCCTCTGGAGTAAGGTAACTAAGAATTTTCGCACCTTTTTCAGTTGGAAAATATTTCATTAAAGATATCTGATCTTTATGATGAAAATCTTTCATTTCCATTGCAATATCATAGGATTGAGTTTTTATAAGCTCTCGCACTAAGTGTATGTCTTGTGTCTTTAATAATTGTTGCAAACATTTTTTCATCGTAATTCCTCCTTAAGGACAATGGTACTTGTTATCATTTTCCCACTTCTGGGAAAACAAATTTCTTAATACATATGGGATCAATATCATCAATCATTAGTTTTCCCCCCTTTTATAAGAGATTTATTACAAATAAAATTTTGCATATAAAAAACCTCCCCTAGTGATTCAACTAAAGGAGGTTGATTTAAAAAAGACATAGCTAAATAAAGCTCATTCCCCCTAGTTGAGTTTTGGCACTATACAACGTAAAGGATGAATCATTCATCACTTAGCTATCTTAAGAAGAGCCTTAATCCGACAATTCCTGTTCTACCCATTGGCATCTTTCGATATTTTTGGGCAATAGCCTGTGTTTGTATAGGAGCCTCACCTAACAGGTTATAAATATTTTAAATTTTTTGTTCGTTTCGTGTTAAAGCATATCCACTATTTTTGAACTTGTCAAGTAATAATAAAACTTATTTCTTCATTTTTTGATATCAAATCATTCCCAAAACATAGATATAAACAACTGTATACTAATTTATATTTATACAACGAACTTTACAATTTATGCGCTAAATTTTCTAAACTATAAACTATTATACAAATGAAATGATTTATAGATTTCCTTATATAAATCTCTCGCAATATTTGAAATTTAAATATAAAAAAGTAGAAAGCATTCTTGCTAACAAGAATACTTTCTGTTTTACACGAGTCTTTTAGTAACTATTTATTTTTAGTAAAAAGGATATAACTCGGGTCATAATATACCCATTGATCATCATCAATACTTAACCATCCATTTTGTTCCTTATATACAGAATATGATTCATTTTTATTTAGTTTCCGAATTACTTCATAAGCCGTCCCGGGTCCCTTGCGCAGATTTACTCCAGAACCAGTTATGGTAACAACACCTATTGTATTATTGTTATCATTATTTAATACATGTAGCATTCTATTCAGAAAGGCAGCGGCTTCTCCGCGAGTGGCTATACCTTTGGGCATAAATTCGTTTTTTTCATTTCCTTTTACAATCCCTAGTCCATAAACACGTTGTACAGCTTGTTTATCATACGCTAAGTTCTGATCAGTAAAAGGCAAGTCTACTAGCTTTCCAATAATATTTTTATATTGTAACGCTCGATCAATCATAATGACCACTTCATCACGCTTAATTGTGTCATTTGGAGCAAAAATATTATYTCCTCTACCACTAATGATTCCAGCTGCTGCTGCACGATTAATYCCATCTATTAATGAGGGGTGTGCCGTATTAAGATCMGTAAAKTTTGAAGTACCCTCAGGCAACTTTAAGGMTCTAGTAATAAATGTTGCAAATTCTGCTCGAGTAACAAGACGATCCGGCCAATATGAACCTTGTCCATCYCCTACCATAATCCCTTGCGATGCTAATTCACGAATATCYTTTTCATACCAACCACCGGTAATATCATCTTTATTGTTAGCGTTATAATAGTTTTTTGTACCAACTAAAAAATCATTCCAAGCATCTCTTTTAATCATTTTTGATGGACAAATTTTCCCGCTCCAATTTTGATGTTTAACCACATGATCTATAGTAATATCTAACTCCCTCATCAAATATGCTGTTAATTTACGAGCGTTATCCACAGCTTTATCATAGTTCCCATCACTATTTACAGCAATTTCAATTGCAATGGATTGTCTATTTCCAGTTCCATTCGTTCCATCACCTGCATGCCACCCGTTCTCATCTAAWGGTAGATGTTGATAAATCTCTTTATCATCCACTGTAATAAATCTCTTTATCATCCACTGTAA
>NZ_JBFTMA010000267.1:0-5202 GCF_056396725.1 Bacillus sp. 05T31 | reverse complement strand
GAATTATTTGTACACGTTGTTAAGTTACTTGTTGGGCAATATAAGTATGATGAAAAGCAAGCATAAACCTTGCACCATGCGCGATGTATGGTAGTATAAAGAAAAGATTATAGTGTGAAAAAGTGCACTCGTTAGAGGAGGAAATATAGATGAAATCATTAGAAAGCATGGAACAATTCCAAGAATTAAAAAATGAAGAGAATGTAGTCTTCATGTTCTCAGCAGAATGGTGCCCAGATTGCCGTTTCGTTGATCCATTTATGCCAGAAGTAGAAGAGAAGTATAGTGATTTCTCATTTTACTATGTAGATCGTGATGAATTTATTGATTTATGCGTGAAAGTAGACGTATTTGGCATTCCAAGCTTTGTAGCGTACAATAAAGGTGAAGAAACTGGACGCTATGTAAATAAAGATCGTAAAACACAAGAGCAAATCGAAGAGTTTATTGAAGGTTTAAAATAAGACAATTAGCCAATAGAATTGTAAAAACAACCTCTACCTTCGCGGGGGAGGTTATTTTTTTGGAAGGGAGGAAAAAGAGATGAAAATGACAAGTAAAAAGATGAAAGACGAGTTAATGAAGAAATTATCTCGACCAGAATGGGACTTTCATTATGATAGCGAGAAAGAAGTTCTTCGTATTGAACAAACAGACTCGAAAAAAGGTATTAACGTATCACTTCCAGGAGTAGTTGCAAAATGGGAAGTGAACAAAGAAAAAGCAATTGAAGAGGTCGCTTATTACGTACAAGAAGCGCTAATTGCAATGCATAAAGAAGAAAATAGCACGGCGAAAATTTTACCTGTTATTCGCTCTACTTCTTTCCCGAAACAATCAGAAGAAGGAAATCCGTTTATTATGACGGACCATACGGCGGAAACACGTATTTACTATGCGCTAGATTCTAATAAAACGTATCGATTAATTGATGAGCGCTTATTGCAAAAATTAGAGCTTACAGAGGAACAAGTACGTGAAATGGCATTATTTAATGCTCGCTCATTAGGATATGAATTTAAGCAGGAGACAGTAGCAGGTAATACATTCTACTTTTTAAACACAAATGATGGATACGATGCGAGTCGTATTTTAAACGAATCGTTACTACACTCGATGCGTGAAAAGATCTCTGGTGATATGGTTGTTGCAGTTCCTCACCAAGATGTATTAATTATTGCTGATATCGTCAACGAAATCGGTTATGATATTATTGCACAAATGACAATGAAATTTTTTGCCGAAGGGCATGTTCCGATTACATCACTTTCATTCGTATATGAAGATGGGGACTTCGAACCAATCTTTATTTTAGCGAAGAATCGGAAGAAGACAGATGGAAAAGAGAAAGGATGAACGAAGTGAACGTTTTTTACAACATTGAAGGAATTGGTGACACTTTAATTGTTACCTTACAAGATATTACTTTAGAAAACCGTACATTTGACCGCAAAGGAGATGTTGCTCGCGTATACGATCGTGAAAGCAACGTAACAGCAGGATTCAACATCTTTAATGCGTCTTCTTATGTAGAAGTAACAGACAACGGAAACGTTACATTAACGAAAGAGTTTGTTGAAAAAATTAACGGAATTTTAGCGAAGAATGGTTTTGAAGAAAAAGTAGAAGCTGATTTCACGCCGAAATTTGTTGTAGGCTATGTAGCTGAAAAAGAGAAGCATCCAAATGCTGATAAATTAAACATTTGTACAGTAGAAATCGGTACAGAAACATTACAAATCGTATGTGGTGCACCAAACGTTGATGCAGGACAAAAAGTTGTTGTTGCAAAAATCGGTGCTGTAATGCCAAGTGGTATGTTAATTAAACCAGCTGAACTTCGCGGTGTTCCTTCTTCTGGAATGATTTGCTCTGCACGTGAGTTAGAGCTTCCAGATGCTCCAGAAGAAAAAGGTATTCTTGTATTAGAAGATAGCTTTGAAGTTGGACAAGAATTTAAATTTTAATTGATGTTAGAAAAAGTAGTCTCGCATATGTGAGGCTATTTTTTTGTGCGAAATTCCTAGGATTGTAACGTTTCCTCTCAAAATCTATATTGTATTTCAAAAACGGATTAGGTAAAATTTAGAAAAAAGAAGGGGGTAGACGTATGAAGCAACAACCAAAAATTGCAGAACTTCTGAAACGAATTGAAACTTCAAAACAGCAAGATATCGAACTAGGTTCCTATGAAATATATGTGTTTAGCGAAAATGAATTAGAAAAAGGACAAATCGGTTATCGATATGATAAACATAAAAATTCATTAATAAGTGAAGAAAGTGGAAAATGGAAAGAGGAATGGATTGTTATCGGATATGAAACGGATATGGGGGATCCTATTTTCGTAAATGTAGCTGATGATGCTTATCTAGTCTATACCGCAGAGCGTGGTACAGAAACGTGGCAACCCGTTCATATTGGAAATATGGATGAAATTATAAAACAATTATAAGAAAAACTTTGAGACCGGTGCAAAGTGATGGGAGAGAAGCATGAAGTATATAAAAATAATGAGCATGATTGCAGTCATTGGAATATATATGGGAGGTTGTTCACAAGAACAACCGAAAAAAGAAACAACATCTTCTGTACAAGAAAAAAATAACGATAAAAAAGAAGACGYACCGGTAGAAAAGCAGCAAGAAGAACAAGAAAAGAAAGAACAGCCGCAAGCAATTCAAACGAATGAGCAAGTGGAACATAAGCAGGAGGAAGTGTCGGCCAAAGAAAAGACAGAGGAAATCCCGCCGGCGCAGACAACTGAACAGCCTGTACAAAATAATGAACAAAAAGTAGAGAGTAATGAAAAACAAGAAAAGTTTCTCGTCGTTATTGATTCAGGGCATCAACAAAAAGCGAATTTAAATTTAGAGGCAATTGGTCCAGGAGCAACTACGCAAAAATATAAAGTAACAGACGGAACAGCGGGAGTTGTAACGAAAAAGAGGGAATCAGTTCTTGTATTAGAGATGGCTTTTATATTGAAAGAAAAACTGGAAGAAAAAGGTATACAAGTATTGATGACGAGAACGTCACATGAGGTTGATATAAGTAATAAGGAACGAGCAACATTCGCGAATGATCATAAAGCGAATTTATTTTTGCGCCTTCACGCAGATGGTTCTGAAAATCCAAATCAAAGTGGATTTGCTGTATTGACACCGGCAGAAGGAAGTCCGTATACGAAAGAGATTTATGCTGAAAGTCTTCAAATCTCTCAAACGATAGTAAATAAAATGAGAGAGAATCATCAAGTGAAAGTAAATGGAATTAAATTTCGGGATGATCTTTCTGGATTTAATTGGGCAAAAGTTCCTGGCGTGCTATTAGAACTTGGATTTATGTCAAACCCTGAAGAAGACAAAAAATTATCTGACCCACAGTATGTAAATTCTTTATTGCAAAGTGTAACGGATAGTGTGGATGAATATCGGAAGGGTAAAGATTAAACGAGGTCTTACATGTAAGACCTCGTTTTTCTATATGAAAAACAATCGTAAATTAGAATATTATGGATAAAACCAATATGCTTAATTTTACCTGCACTTTTTGCCGAATGYTGATACAATAAAGGATGTTACTATTTAGTAGAAAGAGTGGTAAACATGTTAGATTGGATGAAAAAGCTGTTTAACAAAGAGGAAGAAAAAACAGTGATGAATAAAGAAGTACCGGCACAAATTGAAAGTCAGCCGAAAATTCCTCGTGTAAACCACTACACTGAAGCAAGAGAAGCACAAATGGCAAGTCGGAATGCAGGGAAATGTCGTTTTCCATTAATACCAGATAATGGCTTCGATGAGGAGGATGTAAGAGAACTGCCTAACTTTGAAGAACAACCTATTCAAAGAGGAGYATATGAAGAACAGCCTACTCAAAGAGGAATAAAAGTGGAAAGAAGCAGACGACCGTATGTGGAAACAGAAGCACCTACATATGAGGAACCGGAATTGCAATATGAACCGGAACCAGAGCCTGTCGTAAAAAAAGCATTCGTACCGTCGCAAGAAAGTAACCGTAGACCATTTCGTCCAACAGAAATGATTTCTCCGATTTATGGATATAACCGTCCTTCAGTAGAAACGAAGGTTGTGCAGGAGGAAGAAAAGGTAAGAGAAGATCTTGAAATATCTGTTGAAGGAAAAGCTGTTGTTGACGCATGGTTAGAGAAAAAGGGATATACATTATCTGACTTTTCGGGAGTTCTACAAGGAAGTTCATCTGTTAAGAACGGAGTGAACGAACGAAGTAATAAAGTAGAAGAAAAATCGGTTGTGGATACATGGTTAGAGAAAAACGGTTACGAAGTTGAACGGCAAGCCCCTTCATTAGAAGAAAGCCTAAGTGATGATTTGCTTCATAAAACAGTAGGACAGCATGTGGAAAAAGAGGCTACAATTGTACAAGCCTTGAAGCAGGAGCAAGATGTAGTGGCGTTATCATCTACAGAAGATAACGAAGAAACTTTACAAGAAGAGTCAATAGATTCTAAAGTAGAGCATGTGTATTCGATATTAACAGAAGAAAATGAATGTAATACAGAAATAGAAGAAACTGTTGCTGAARTTGCAGCAAATCAAGTCGAAGAAGAAACCTTAGAAGATGTAGTGATTGTAAAAGCAGATGAAAAGCTTGAAGAAACAATTACTATAGAAATACCAGATGCTTTTGAAGAAGAAGCTAAGGAAGCAGAAGAAGTTGTGGAATTAGAGARATYTGAGGAAGCRRCAGAAGAAGTTGTGGAATTAGAGAAACCTGAGGAAGCGACAGAAGAAGTTGTGGAATTAGAGAAATCTGAGGAAGCGACAGAAGAAGTTGTGGAATTAGAGAAATCTGAGGAAGCAGCAGAAGAAGTTGTGGAATTAGAGAAATCTGAGGAAGCGACAGAAGAAGTTGTGGAATTAGAAGAAACTGAGGAAGCAATAGAAGAAGTTGTAGAATTAGAGGAAGCTGAGGAAGCGACAGAAGAAGTTGTGGAATTAGAGGAAGCTGAGGAAGCAGCAGAAGAAGTTGTAGAATTAGAGAAATCTGAGGAAGCGACAGAAGAAGYTGTGGAATTAGAGAAATCTGAGGAAGCAGCAGAAGAAGTTGTGGAATTAGAGAAACCTGAGGAAGCGACAGAAGAAGTTGTGGAATTAGAAGAAACTGAGGAAGCAATAGAAGAAGTTGTAGAATTAGAGGAAGCTGAGGAAGCGACAG
>NZ_JBFTMA010000266.1:0-5210 GCF_056396725.1 Bacillus sp. 05T31 | reverse complement strand
ATTTAAAGCTTTGTTCATGCTTCCAATCGTTTAGTGTAAAAGCTCCGTTGTACAAGATTTTGTTATCTTCTAAAGCGTACTTATCACCTTGTGCTTTAAAGAATTCCTCGTTGATTGGTAGAAATGTTGGGAACGCCGTTAAGCTAATAAAGTATGGAACAGGACGCTCTAGTTCTACCTCAAACGTATGGTCATCAACTGCCTTTACACCAAGTTGCTCGGCTGGAAGCTCTTTACTATTAATTTTTTTAGCATTTTTAATATCCAGGAATAAAAAAGCATATTCAGAAGCTGTTGCTGGATCGACAGCTCTTTGCCAAGCAAAGACAAAATCTTTCGCTGTTACAGGTGTGCCGTTCGACCATTTTGAATCTCGTAAATGGAATGTGTATTTCGTTTTATCGCCACTTACTTCATGAGATTTCGCAACGCCAGGAACAGGTTTATTACCCTCGCCAAGATTGTATAAACCTTCAAATACGTTTCTCATTACTTGACCAGAATCAGTATCTGTAGCACGAGCCGTATCCATTGTTCGAATCTCAGTAGGTGAAGATAAGTTTAAAACTTGCTTACTAGGTGCCTTATCTTTTGCATTTGCTCCGCTCGCTTCATTTTTATAACTACCGCAACCAGATAATAAAATACTTACTCCTACAACTGATGCAATACCGGGTACAAACTTCTTTTTCATTTGATTTTCCTCCTAAATAGTTAATAAGGTTGGATGATGATGAGGGAAATGAAAAATAAAAATTCCCTCTTTTCGTATTGAGAAAGAGGGAATTTTACGTACAAGTTATGCACCCGTATATAAACGAAGTCCCTCATTCTATCTTTCAAGCATAAAGCTTGCAGGAAGTGGCACAGTATTCAAAATGAACCTGCTGCCGAGGTTTCAAAGGGCCAGTCCCTCCACCTCTCTTGATACAATGAGTAAATAAATAAATTTTATTAATTTTTGTGTTTCTTTGATAATTCAAAATCTTACACCTTAGATAATGAAGTGTCAATCGAATGGAATATAGTTTAAATTTTCAGTTTTATTGAAAATAAAAAACCACTGCATATGGCAGTGGTTTCCCTACTAGAAGTTAAAGTTATCTGGATCTGGACCAACGCGATGATTTTCATTTAAAGCTTGAATTGCTTTCATATCATCCGAGCTTAATTCAAAGTCGAAGATGTTTGCATTTTCAATAATGCGGTGTTCTTTAATAGACTTAGGGATTGTTACAACTTCATTTTGTAGATCCCAACGTAAAATAACTTGTGCAGTCGATTTATTATATTTCGTAGCGATTTCTTGTAATGTTGGGTGATTAAGTAGCTGCCCCTGCATTAATGGTGACCAAGCTTCAAGCTGGATGTTATGTTCTTTACAGAAGGCATGTAATTCTTCTTGTGCTAAACGTGGGTGGTATTCCACTTGGTTAACCATTGGTTTAATTTCTGCAATTTCAAATACGTCTTGCAAATGGTGAATATGGAAATTACTCACACCGATAGCACGAACACGACCATCTTTATAAAGCTGCTCTAAAGCTTTCCATGATTCAGTGTATTTTCCTTTTACAGGCCAATGTACTAAGTATAGATCTAAATATTCTAGACCTAATTTTTCTAATGTAGTTTCAAACGCTTGTAATGTTGACTCGTAACCTTGATCACTATTCCAAACTTTTGAAGTGATGAATAACTCTTCACGAGGAATACCAGATTCTTGAATTGCCTGTCCAACGCCTTCTTCGTTTTTATATATCGCAGCAGTATCGATACTACGGTATCCGTTTTTTATAGCTGCTTTTACAGAATCAATTACTTCTGTACCATCTTCAACTTTAAAAACACCTAAGCCGAACCAAGGCATTTTCACACCGTTATGTAATGTTGTATAGTCTTTTAAACTTGTTAAAGTCATATTAATTCCCCCTAGCTTTTTTATTGGTTGCTTCAACTGCTTGTTGAATGACTYCTGAAAAATTATTTTCATATAGAACTTTTAAGCCTTCAGCCGTTGAACCTCCTGGTGTTGTTACTTGTTCGCGGAGCATAGCTGGATCCTGATTTTGCTGGAGCATAGCGGCAGAGCCAGCAATCATTTGAATAACAAGGTGTTTTGCTGTTTCCTCATCAATACCATAGCTTTTCGTTGCTTCAATTAAACCTTCAGCAAAGTGATAGAGAAAAGCGGGTGCACTACCAGTAACTGCGGTAAGTTGGTGAACTTCCTCTTCGGTACAAGGTTGCGAGGTACCGATACCTTTTAAAAGAAGTTGTAACGTTTCTTGATGTGTTTCATCTACAGAATGTCCCGTCGTATATAAGGAGATAGACTTTCCTATCCCAGCAGCTGTATTTGGCATAATCCAAGCAACAGGTATTCCTTGAGGGAGTCTTTCTTCTAGATAAGATGGTCCGATTCCAGCAGCAACTGTCACAACAAATTGATCAGTTAGAAGAGGAGAAAGCTCCGCTAATAGCTGTTCATGTGCGACAGGTGGCATTGCTAAAACAATTGTATCTACAGATTTAATATGTTGTTTCCAATCAGTTGTAACAGATATATCATATTGATTTCGTAATTGCTTCAATTTTTCTATGTTRCTTCGATTGGAAACAATAATTTCTTCGATGTATTCTTTACTTGTTGTAAGTAGTCCAGCAAATATAGCTTCTGCCATACGACCGGCACCAATAAATAAAATTCGATGTTTATTAGGCATATCCTTTATTCCTTTCTGATGGGAATATGTTATAAAAAACGATACCATTTTTAAGAGAATTTTGTAAAAAGAAAAGGCTTATCGTAAGTGGAATAGGTAAGGGGGGAAGTTTTGTGTATCGATGGCTTGCTAGAATGGAAGAGGAATTATAAAAAACAAGATCGTATAAATAATTATATTTAGAAAATAATTGTAATCAGAAACCCCCTGAAGCACATATGCTTCAGGGGGTTGTTAATAGATTATAAGTTTATGCTTTTGTCATACCAAGCAATACAGCGCCGCCGATAATTAAAACACTACCTAGTGCAATAAAGATCAATTGACGTTTTGTTTTCTTTTCACCTAAGAAGACAATCGCACCGAATGTTGAGATAACGATTCCAGTTTGAGATAATGGGAAGCTTGTCGCTACTCCGACACGTGGTAATGAAAGAAGTAAGAATAAGTTTCCTGTTCCCCAAAGTAAACCAGATACAGCATTACGAATTGCATATTTGTTAAATGGTTTATGTTTAGACGTCAGTACAACCGCACCAACGAACATACCAACTGCCTGTGGTAAAATAGCAGACCAACCATCGATATTATACCAACGAATAATAATTACATATACAAGATAGCCGAAAGTAGAAACAATTAAAGTAAGAAGTCCCTTTTTCAATTGTCCTGGTGGCTGTGCATTTTCTTTATCATCTAGTGATGTGAATACTACACCAATTACGATTAATAGGATTGCAATCGTTCCCAGAACAATCGTTGTAGTAGTAGTCCACTCACGAAAAGCGATAACTCCAAAGATAGAAGTTGCAACAAGTTGCATACCAGTAGAAATAGTTACAGTAGTTGAAACACCTAGTTTTTCAACTGTTTTTAATTGGTTTACTTGTCCTAAAGCCCAGAATAAACCTGAAATAAAGCCAACAATCAAGACTGTCATTGTTAAAGTTGGTTGAGTAAATACATACATAGTTGTTGCGAAGAATAGAGCACCGATTGTCATACCTACCGTTTGGCTATATGCACCACCGCCCATTTTTACGCTTACTAATAAGATGTTTCCCCATGCGATTGCAGGAAGAAGCGCTAATAAAATGTCCATTACAAGACTCCCTTCGGTTTTCTATACCAATATAATTACATATCGTTCTAACGATCGGTAATGCCCCACTAATAGAGTAGAAGATTACCGATCGCTAAAACAGGATGAAGAATTTACGATATAAATGCGTTTTCATTTCTTCATTTTTTGAAACACTTTCATATAATAACAGGAAATTACCTATTTTAGAAAGTGAATTCAAATAAAATGTATATTTAAATAAGAGAAAAAATTCAGTTATTAATCAAATCATTTTATTTTCCGGGAAATAAAAAGCAACTTTTGTCGAAAGTTGCTTTAAGAAGTAGTAATTCTTCTATTAATGAGTTGAATGCATAGTAAGAATAGAAGGGACATACTAATCGTTATGATTACAAGCGTCCAAGCTAGTTGCATATTACTCGCATCAATAGCCATATAAATCGCCGTTGGAATCGTCTGAGTTTTGCCAGGTATATTTCCTGCAAACATTAAAGTTGCACCAAATTCACCGAGTGCACGAACAAAGCTTAAAATCATACCGCTAAGTAGTGCGGGGAATGCAAGCGGGAGTGTAACATGTAGAAAAACTTGATATTCACTTGCACCAAGATCGCGCGCGCCATCTTCAATTTGTACATTTGCGATAGAAAATCCTGTTTTTGCTGATTGGTACATGAGCGGAAATGCAACGACTGTAGAAGCAATGATAGCAGCAGTAGATGTAAACATAATGGACTGCTGAAATAATGATTCAATCCACTTTCCAATGGGACTGTTATTTCCAAAAATGATAATTAGAAAAAAGCCGATAACAGTTGGTGGAAGCACCATTGGTAATAAGAAAATAGTTTCTAGTAGTACTTTATATCGCCACGAGGAGCGCGCTAATGCTCGTCCAATAATCGTTCCTAAGATCGTAACGATTATTGTGGCGCACGCAGCTACTCGCAAGGATAGAAAGACAGGTGACAAAATTGCATCAAAGCTCATAGCGATTATGGCAGGATTGTAAATCCATATTTCTTAAAGATAGATTGTGCATCTTTTGATTGTAAATACTCATAGAATGAAGTCGCCTCTTTCTTATGCTTAGATTCCTTTATAACACCTAAAGGATAGTGGATTGGCTCATGAGAATTAGCTGCTACCGCTTCTACAATTTTTACCTTGTCTGAAACGAGAGCGTCTGTTTTATATACAATACCAGCATCAACATTACCTGTTTCTACATATGTTAACACTTGGCGAACATCTTTTGTAAATACGATTTTATTTTGAACGTTATTCCAAAGATTTTCATATGTGAGAGAAGCTTTTGCATATTTTCCTGCAGGTACAGATTCGGGTGTACCAAGTGCGATTTTCTTGATTTTCTCATCCTTTAAATCTTGAAATTTTGT
>NZ_JBFTMA010000265.1:0-5235 GCF_056396725.1 Bacillus sp. 05T31 | reverse complement strand
CTATAAACGGTTCCAAAAACGACTCAACCATCGAGCTCCGATAGAATATCGAATCTCGATGGCTGCTTAGTCTTTTTCATACTGTCTACTTGACAGGGGTAAGACCACACTTTTGATAGTCTCTTTTTGTTGTCATTATTATTTCGTTTCACCATCGCCTTGCTGTGCATCAAACGTCCAAGTTAATTGTAACTTATCGCCTTGGAATTCATTTTGGTCTTTTTTATTATCAACGAATTCAAATTTCACTTTGAATTTATCAGATTTACCTGCAGAAATACCTTTTTCATCCCAGAACCAAGCAGCTAAATCATTATTTACTGCTGTAAGTGTATCACCCTTCAATTTATCTAATGTAGTTTCTTTCACAATCGTCTCATGCTTATCTACATTTTTTAAGAATGTTACTTTAATATGTTTACCAAAATCATCTTTATTATCTTTCTTCGTATCTTCTACATTATAGTCTGTTTTTAATAGAACCTTTTTAATATCTAAAGAGCCTTTATTTTCTAGTTTAAATTCTTTTTCAATTGTATCACCAGGTTTTAAATTCGATACATTAACAACTGTTGATGGATTTAATGATAAATCAAGCGTACCAGCCGCAAATGTATTATTTGACACTTCTTTATCGCTAAAGAATGCAAATGTTCCTCCACCAACTAATGCTGCTCCTAATACTGCTGATGCGATACCCATTCCTAATTTTTTCTTTAAAGTCATGTCCATATCCCCTTAATATATATATATTTGTTAACTTCCTAAACGGAAAGTATAACCAAACGAACTAGACGGATTGTTCTACTTTTTTATCTTTCTTTTCTCCGTCAATGCTACGAATAGCGCCAAAAATAGAAATTGCGGAATAGCCAAGTAAAAAGACTCCAGGAATAATGAGAAGTAATGCTGCTCCCGCTTTTGAACTCGCATAATTCAGTCCATAACCAACGTATGGAACTGTAATATCTGCATACTTTCCAATTACATTCTCTGCAAGTACTGGTGCTAAATCTGGTCCGTTGTTGTTATCCCCTTTTGTTTCATACATTACTTTTCCATTTGTATCTTTCACACCGATAATACGGTGAGTGATAATTTTGTCATCTTTCTCTTTAAACGTAATAACATCACCTTTTTTATATTTAGAACCATCTTTCGTTGGCTCTATCGCAATGATTGATCCTGTTAAAAATGTTGGTTCCATCGATCCTGAAAGAACGCTCTTAAATTGATATCCCATCACTGTTGGATCCCCGCCACTCGCTTTTGAAGAAATAACTACAAAAGCTAAACAAACCATTACCGCAAATAAAACAAATGAGATAACGTTGCTAATCACCTTCCAAATTAATTTCATCGTCTCTCTCCCTCTCCGTTGTTYTATGTTATTTGAAGTATACAATATTCATTTTAGTTCTCTAACAAGAACACAAGTAAATAATATAACGAACGATTTGGAAATGCAATAAGAAAATTTACAATTATTAGTTAAATTATTTTTGAAATGCATACAAAAAAGACCGTGACAAAATCTCATCACGGTCTACTAGCAATTTATTTTTCTTCTGATTTCATCCCTTGGTTATTTCGGCGCAGCACTACATATAAAATCGCTCCAAATAATAAAATCGCACCTATTCCAACACTTATCACTTTCACATTCGATTCCTTTACTTCAGGTGCAACTGTATCTTTTTTAGGCATCGCAAAAGTAACATCTTCTTTTGAAAGAACATTTATAGTCTCAATCGTTTGATTATTCTTTATAATATCTACCGCACCAACTACTTCACCGCGATGAATTCCTTTTTGATACAAAGATTCTTTATCCACTGAATTAACCCGAAAAGCCGTTTTTATATTTTTCCCTTCATCTTTCTTTAGCATAAGCTCWGCACTTTTTTCYARCTCAGAATCAACATCTTTATTTAAATAYKTTGYCTTTTGRTGCCAACTATGTTTATCTAGYACMGTTTGYTTCGTAAATTGCCCAAAAGAATATTCCGCCATCTGCTTYAAATCYTCATARATTTCAGGTCTTTGAGAAGCCATTACTACATTTATAATACGATTWCCATCYTTCTCATTTAATAAAACGAGCGTATTGCGTGCTTCATTCGTAAATCCTGTCTTACCACCAATGCTATATGGATTTTCAAAATAAGTAGACTTATTAAAAATAGAAACTGTTTGCGWAGATGTCRTAACCGTCGTTCTTTTCGTATTCATCGCTTGTAAAATTTCAGGATACTTTTGCACACCTCTCGTAATCATGGCCATATCATATGGCGTCGTATAATGATTTGGATCATGCAATCCATTTGGCGTTACAAAATGACTATCTTTAGCCCCTAATTGCTTCGCCCTTTCATTCATCATATTGGCGAAGTTTTCAACACTTCCTCCAATATGCTCCGCAATCGCATACGACACATCATTCGCACTCAGCACCATTAAAATCATAAGTGCAGTATTTCTATTMATAGTCTCACCAGGKTGAAACTCAATTTGATAATTACTCTTCTCYTGATCTAATGCTAATTGYGAAAAYGTAAATTGATCCTCTGGCTTCGTATGCTCCATMAGTAAAATYGCCGTTAACACTTTCGTYATACTAGCSGGRAACGCACGATGATGTGCATTTTTGTCRTACAACAYATCYCCTGTTTTCGCATCAATCGTAGYYGCAAACTGACTAAAAACATTCGGCCCTTCCGCWGGTGGWGGTGCCACTTGCTCCGGATTYACTCCAATATTCGTCTCAGCATATAACGTCATAGGTGTCAAAAAAAATAAACAAATAACCATAACAAAAACCGAAATTTTCTTAAAATTTACCATATGACTCTCCCTTTTCCCTTTACTTTCACATTCTATAAAATACCTCTACCAACCTATATGTAATTTGTATTAATTTGGAAGAATATTCACTTTTTTTACTATATCACACTTTTACGATTAGGAACATAAATATACAACAAAAAATAAGAAGGAATTACTCTTTCTTATCCTTCTCATCAATCAACGAATCTATTAACTTTTGCCCAGCTTCTTCGGGCGTAATCTCGTCCGTCATACCCATAAACGACCAACCTTTAGAATCGACCCACTCAACGAACTCTTGTAAAAACTCATCATGCGTCACATCCACATCAAGAATCGAACCATCAATTGAAATCGTTCTATTTCTAGACACACGCATCTTAAACGTTTTTCTTACCATTACAATTATTCTCCCTCTACTCCTGAATATTTATAAATATCTTGTACTTCTTTTATACATGATTTCTTAAAAATTGTAAAAAGGATATATTGGCCAATTTGCATATTAAAAATGAAAATCTCTTATTATATAACCCTCACACTACATTCATTTAGTCATAAATTGCGGAATACATCCATATAAAAAAACAAACCAACTTATATTCTATCACACTAAATACACTTGACTTTAGTACAATCAAATGGAATATATTAGAAAACACCTTAAAATGAGGAGGAACTCCATGGCGCGTTGTACATATTGTAAAACGAAGTGGAAAGTAAAAGATGTATGGTCGATACTCGTGACATTTGAAAAAGATTGTCCGTATTGTTTCGGAAGGCAATATCTATCAAAGAAAACATTGAACGCTATGCAGAACTTATAAGCTTACCTTTACACTTCTTATTCCCTTTTCTTGTTGAYTTAAGCGATRAAGRTCCTTTGGATTGGTATCGGAAATCATAACACTTCAGCATCTTCTATTTATTAAATATAAAAACATACATACTAGTATACCTCTGAAATAAAACCTATTTTATATTGCACTACCTCTTTAAAAACTTACTACACAAAAACATTGTAAATTTTCAGTTAATTATATATAATTGCTTTAGCATAATTATTAAAGATGCTATTATATATAGCATTTTTGAAGATCCCGTAGCTCAGCAGGGAGAGCGCCACCTTGACAGGGTGGAGGTCGCTGGTTCGAACCCAGTCGGGATCATATGAGAAACCCCTTGATAGTCACGGGGCTTTCTTTATGTAGCAAATCAATATATTATTTTTATAATAAATTTTTTATATACTGTTCAAGATTTGATCAATAGCTCTCTTTTGGTTAACGATTAATTTTTCATATGAAAATAGACTTATGATTTTAAATCTCTTATTAGATTTGAGTCAATATTTTAGACAAAAAAATTCAATCTAAGCTAGCTTTATTTTATTTGATTTACTTCTATTTATAATATCGTTCACCGTGATATAGCAAAGTGCGATTCTAAACTTGTAATATTCAACATGTCTTCAAAAAGCAATAAATATATCCACTTCTTTCAACTTATATTATTTCGATTGAAACATTGCGTAAGATTCTGTGAAACTTCCAGTTCATCAATCGCTAATATTATATTTATACCATTTCCCCTACTTCTTTTCCTCAATTTTTGAGAAAGACATAAATTATATCACTCATAGCTCTGCGTTGTTCACCAGAACTCAATTCTTCACTCTCTTCTTGGGAGCTTTTTAAAGTTTTCTTTAAAAAATAGCCTAATACAATAATTTATATATAAAAATTATTGTAACAACAAAAAACTACATAGATTAACTATGTAGTCTTTTTAAATATGAATAAGCCAATCTTATTTTTTCCCTAACTTGATTGCCCTTTTGATATTACTAAATGCGCCTTTACCATATAATAATACGCCACCGCGGTAAACACGACTCGTTAAACCAATCATCATACATATTGTTGCGATTAGAATCGCTAATGCAAGCGCAATCTCCCATACTGGGATATTGAGGAATCCAATTCGAACGAGCATAACAATAGGAGTAAAGAAAGGTATATAACTAGTAATGGTAACAACCGTGCTACTTGGATTTGACATTCCATAAAGTGCGATATATAAAGCAGCAATTAACATAAATGTTAACGGCATAACAGCTTGAGAAGATTCCTCTATACGACTAATAATAGAGCCGAGTAGACAAGATAATGAGCCATATAATAAGAATCCTAATGTGAAGAATAGAATCCCATACACCACTAAAGTAGGAGCAATAGAATTAAAATCAATACTGTTTAAAATATCATTTTCCGAATCATTAACTGATGTTTTATACCCAACAGTTGCGACCAAACACCAAATTATGATTTGCGTAATACCTGCTGATAATGTTGAAAATAGCTTCGCATATAAATGTTTGGTAGGCGAAATACTTGAAACAACTAACTC
>NZ_JBFTMA010000264.1:0-5258 GCF_056396725.1 Bacillus sp. 05T31 | reverse complement strand
GTGATATATAATGATATGTAATGTTTTTAGAATTTTTAGTTTATAAAGAGATGATTGTAGGGGGAGGAGAAAATTGTTTCATTCAAAATCAATGCCGGCTATAAAAATGATCCTTTCGATGTCTATTTTCGGATCGATTGGATTTTTTTCTGTCCAAACGGGTTTACCATCTTTTGAATTAGTATTTATTCGTTGTATTTGTGCGACTTTATTTTTAACGCTATGTTGGTTTGCAACAGGACAATATAAAAATGAGAAATGGAATAAAAAAGAAATTGTGCAAATATTAGCGTGTGGCGTATTTCTCGTTTTTAACTGGGTGTTTTTATTTAAAGCGTTTGAACTCATGTCGATTACAATTGCGATTTCAGTGTATCAYCTCGCTCCAATTATCGTATTAATGATCGGTAGTATTGTATTTAAAGAGAGGCTAACAGTATTTGCTGTTATGTCCATTGTTATTTGTTTTATCGGCACAGTGTTAGTAGCTGGAGTGGACGGTAGTATGTCGCTTGAGAAATTAATGTCATCTGGAATGGTATGGGCACTTCTTGCGGCTTTATTTTATGCTTTTACCACGTTACTAGGAAAGGGGATTCAGCATACGAGYGCATATGCGATGACCTTTTTACAAACGTTTTTAGGCATATTTTTATTGCTACCATTCGTAGATTTCGGACATTTTCAAGGATTAACAGAGATGAACTGGATGATGATTACTGCGACAGGACTTATACATACTGGGTTTGTATATTACTTATTTTTTGACAGTTTAAGAGATTTACCGACGAGACTTATTTCTGTATTAGTGTTTTTAGATCCTGCTGTTGCAATTTTGTTAGATACGATTTTTACCGGTTTTAGACCGACTAGTATGCAAATTGTAGGGATTATTCTTATATTTATAGGAATGGCGTTTACTTTTCGAAAAACGAGGGATGAAAAAGTAGTGGTAAAAGAAAATACGTATTATGAAGTGTGAAAAATTACCTCCTATCGTATTGAGAATTTTCTTATTTTTTGTACAATACAAAAGTAGGAAAATAAAGGAAGAGGCGGATGAGAGAGATGAAAAAGTTATTAAAGATAGCGRCATCATTAACTTTAATAGGGGGGATATTTGTTAGCGGTAATATTGTTTCAGCAAATATAGATGGAATTCAACAATCTCCACCTCCACCTGATATTATGCTAGAATTTGATGATTTAGCAAATGATCATTGGGCTTATAATGAAATTATGAATTTAGTATATTACCGGATTATGTATGGCTACGGAAATGGGAAATTTGGTGTAGAAGATAATGTAACCCGTGAACAAGCAGCAGCAGTACTGTATCGCGCACTAGATTTGAAACGAAATGTACATATTGAAAATCCATATGGAGATATTGACGGGAAATCAACAATGTTTCCTTATGAAATTTTACACTTAACAAAGATCGGTATTTTTAAAGGAGACGAAAATCAGAACTTCCGTCCAAAAGATACGTTAACTCGTGCGGAACTAGCGCAAATTTTGGTAAAAGCATATAATCTGAAAGCAAAACGACATCATACATTTACAGACGTATCAGAGGATTATTGGGCAAGAGATGCGATTAGTGCGCTGCAATCTAATAACGTTATAGCAGGAACAGGCGCTGGGAAATTTGAACCTGAAATGCTTGTAACACGCGGGCAATTTGCGAAATTCTTAAAAAAGGCAATCGATAATTCGCCAGGGAAAATGGAATAAATAAGAGCTACATTATTATGTAGTAAAAGTGCAAATAGATCATATTTGTACCTTTTGTATGAAAAGTGAAATGACATATCAGAAAATCATTGGGCTAAAGATTTGATTAGCGCCTTACAGTCTAATAAAGCTATATTTGGAACGGGTAATGGTTTATTTGAACCAGAAAAACTTGTAACCCGTGAGCAGTATGCGAAGTTCTTAAATAATGCACTTCATAGATTCTACGCAAACGATTAATCTATGAAGCTCGAAAAAAGCGCAAATATGATATTTGCGCTTTTTTTGTCTATAAAGTGAAATTTTTATAAGTGAAGGACTTGATTAGTAGATAGTAGAATATTGTATATATAACATCTTTGCAAAAGCTTTTGTTTATCCTTTTTGAAAATCAAACAGAGAAACTAGAGCGCAAAGATAAGAATATTTCTTCAAATGATTTGCATGCAATTCAGAATACCAATTGGAATTGAGAGCGAATTGGCTCACCTAGTAATCTTCAAAATAATAGATGTTAAAAATGMAATATATTACATACGGYTTGCAAATRCAGCATATGTAATATGGGAAAAGAATTTAGTCTATTATTTTCCACTTTTAATAAAGAGGAAATGAAGGAGAGAGGACAATGAAGAAAAAAATGTTCCGTATAATGGCGGCAGCGACTATTATGGGTGGAGTATTGGTAAGCGCAAATGTTCCTAATATAAAAGCAGAAGAATATCCAGAAATGATTGTATTTGATGATGTTCCAGTAGACCATTGGGCATATGAATATATTATAGAAGTGGCGTATCATAAAGTTATGCTAGGTTATGGAAATGGAAAGTTTGGTGTAGGTGATAATGTAACCCGTGAACAAGTGGCGGCAATACTGTATCGCGCACTTAATATAAAACATGAAGGCCCATTAAAAAATCCTTATAAGGATATTTCTGAAAGATCAACAATGTTTCCAAATGAAATTTTAGCATTAACAGAGCGCGGTATTTTTAAAGGTGATGAGAAGGGGAACTTTAGACCTAGAGAAACAATAACACGTGCAGAAGTAGCGCAAGTTCTTACACAGACATATTCCTTTGAAGCGAAGCAACAGCATACATTTAAAGATGTACCAAATAATTACTGGGCAAAAAATGCAATTAGTGCTCTGCAAGCTAATAATGTCATAGTAGGAACAGGGAATGGAAAGTTTGAACCAAATAAAGTTGTAACACGTGAGCAATATGCAACATTTTTAAATAAAGCTATTATTAATTTTAATTTGAAAGATGAATAACATGAAACGGAAGTTTTTAAAAATATAGTACAAGAAAAATAAAATTATATTAACATATCATATTTCTTTAAAAAAAAGCGCGGAAATTACGCGCTTTTTTCTTATTTTAAATTGTTTATCTGTATATTTATTCTGCTGTTCATAGTTCGGTGGTTAGTAATCATGGAAAAAAAAGGTTAATTATAGTTACTTTTTATGGGAAAAAAGTACGATTTAGTAACTTTATTGTTAATTAAGTAAAAAGATAAGTATATGAAGTACAGTTCACAAATTAGACAAACACTATATGGGTAAGTGTATTGTTACTTTTCCATAAATTCTTTATATTAGAAAAAAATATGTTTTTTTTAGGGAGAGAATACAGTGAAGAAAAAGATTTTAAAAGTAGCAACAGCTTTAACAATTATGGGTGGAATTGSATTTAGCGGACAAGGTACTACAGCAAATGCTGAAGTAGCAGTGAAACAACAACAAGCTGCTCCTGTTACATTTAAAGATGTACCGAAAGGGCATTGGTCTTATGAAGCAATTCAAACTTTAGCAGAACATGAAATTATGCTTGGTTACGGAAATGGTGTGTTCGGTTTTGGACATAACGTAAATCGTGAACAAGTAGCCGCTTTAATTTATCGCGCACTAGATCTTGATGAACAATTTGGTGAAGATGAGGTATTAGAAAGCCCGTATAATGATATTGTTGATGACAACTCAACGATGTTTCCTTTTGAAGTTTTAGCAGTAACAGAATTAGGTATCTTTACAGGTGACGAGAATGGAAACTTCAGACCAAAAGCTACGTTAACACGTGCAGAAATGGCGCAAGTTCTTACGAGAGCATTTGGGTTACAGGTACAAGGACCAGCAGGATTTAAAGATGTACCAAAGGGACATTGGGCAGAAAATGCGATTAATGCAGTAGGTTCAAATGGTATTTCAGTAGGAGATGGAAAGGGTAACTTYGCTCCRAACATGAAAGTAACACGTGAACAATATGCACAGTTCTTATTTAAMWCAATKTTTGAATAAATAATAAAAAAGGAGCCGGTGTTGTATAACACTGGCTTCTTTTTTATGTGTAATGCCGGTGGAAGAATACAGTTTTGTAAAAAAAGTGATTAAATTTTCAAAAAAAACTTCCTTTTCCGAAGATTTGTTATATAATATAAAACATAAAATCAAATCTGTTATAAGACAGTTTAAGAAGGGGATGCTAATATGTCGACGCAAACTTCACGGGTTACACTGGCCGGAGAAATGTTACCAGCGTACAACGAAATATTGACACCTGAGGCGCTTAGTTTTTTAAAGGAACTGCATGAAAATTTCAATGAACGCCGCACGGAACTTTTACAAAAGCGTGTGGAGAAACAAAAAAGAATTGATGCAGGGGAGTTTCCTACGTTTTTAGAAAAAACAAAGCATATACGTGAAGGGGATTGGACAATTGCCCAGCTTCCGAAAGATTTAGAGGATCGCCGCGTGGAGATTACTGGGCCGGTGGATAGAAAGATGGTCATTAACGCTTTAAATTCAGGAGCACATCTTTTTATGGCAGACTTTGAAGATTCGAATGCACCAACTTGGAGAAATGCTGTCGAAGGTCAAATTAACTTACGAGATGCGAATAAGGGAACGATTTCACATAAAAATGAAAACGGAAAAGAATATCGTTTAAATAGTAAAACAGCTGTATTAATTGTGCGTCCGAGAGGGTGGCATTTAGAAGAAAAACATATGCAAGTTGACGGCAAGAACATGTCTGGCAGTTTGGTAGATTTTGGTTTGTACTTTTTCCATAATGCGAAGACGCTTTTAGCAAAAGGAAGTGGCCCGTACTTTTACTTACCGAAAATGGAAAGTTACTTAGAGGCAAGATTATGGAATGACGTTTTCATATTCGCTCAAAAGTATATCGGCATTCCGAACGGAACGATTAAAGCGACTGTGTTAATAGAAACGATTCACGCTTCATTTGAAATGGATGAAATTTTGTATGAATYAAGAGATCATTCTGCTGGTTTAAACTGCGGACGATGGGATTATATATTTAGTTTCTTAAAGAGCTTCCGTAATCATAATGAATTTTTACTTCCGGATAGAGCGCAAGTCACGATGACAGCGCCGTTTATGCGCGCGTATTCTTTGAAAGTTATTCAAACGTGTCATCGTCGTAACGCGCCAGCAATCGGAGGGATGGCGGCGCAAATCCCAATTAAAAATGATCCWGAAGCAAATGAGGCAG
>NZ_JBFTMA010000263.1:0-5309 GCF_056396725.1 Bacillus sp. 05T31 | reverse complement strand
GATTCATTCCGTCCGAATGTATGGACTGCTTTATTTACTGCAGTATTACTCGTATATAGCGTGTTACATTTAACGAGTATTAGTGAGTTTTTATACTTTAATTTCTAGGTGGAGAATATGAAAAACAAACATTGGCTTATTTTCGTTTTTGTATGTGTTTTTGTTCCTCTGGCAGGTGTCGGGATATTTAATAGCTATATAGATTCACTTTGGTTATTCCCGCATAAAAATAAGTGGAATGATGTTCAGTACGGGTTTAACGAGAGACAACAGAAAACAAATTATATAACGTACCGTCCGTTTACATATGATGGAGTTATACTTGGAAGTAGTAGAACGACTTTTATTAACGAGAATGACTTCACCGGGTTAAACGCATTTAATTATGCGGTCAGCAGTACAGATCCGCGTGAGTATGATGCATATATTGAATATGCAAAAGAACAAAAAGGTAGTGRACTCGAGTYTATTGTACTTGGTTTAGATTTCCTTGGAACGAACAAAAATAGGGAAATTGGTTTTGATAAACCAGAAGCGTATATTAAKCAGGCGCAAAGTTTATTGTATCCRATTAAATCGTATRTAAGTATGGACGGGATTACTTATTCAAAGAATACAATTGCAAATTCCACCCATCATAGTACGAATCTTGACCGGTACAATCGAGAGAATATAAAATCGATGCGCGATTATACGAAAGAAGAACGTGATGCGCAAATAGCGGCGCAAGTAGATAAGTTTAGTAAAGAGATTTATGGCGGGAATTATGAGTATCAAAATATGAAAGAAATATTAGGAACAGTAAAGGCTCATAATCCGAACACGAAGTTTTATATTTTTACAACGCCTGTTTCAGAGCCTCTGTTCCGTACGATGATTCAATCAGGGCGATGGGAAGATTATAAAAAATGGCTTCATGACGCTGTAGATGTATTTGGAGAAGTGCACCATTTCATGTATCTTAATTCCATTACAACGAATTTAGATAACTATATGGATGGGCATCATTTCAGACCGGAAGTTGGAAAGTTGATTGCGCATAAAGTTGTAAATGAGGAAGATAGCAACGTCCCGAAAGACTTCGGTATTGTTATTACGAAGGATAATATTGATGAGGTGTTGGAGGAGATTCGGGCGTCTTTTCAATAGGGGAAGCTTGAAAGGCTAGATCATATTTGATCTAGTCTTTTTTTGTAGATTGCTGCTTTATCAAACTTTGTCGGTAAATCGATATCTTCTGTAGAATCATTAATATAATTTCATGTATTACTTTCAAAAGAAAAAGCAGCATCCAAATGGATGCTGCTTCACTTTATTCTACCTCTAAATCAACAATTAAGTAAGCGAGTATAACAACGAAGAAAATACTAACGGACGGCGCTGTTAATACGTGGCCGGACATAAAGCCGATTCCAAGTGATAGTACAACGGTGCTAGCTAATAGCATATATTTCACAGTTAATATTTTCTTAAAGTTTGTTATGATGCTGAGTAATAATTTAATACCGAAGTAAAGGAATGGTATGAAGTAAATAAGAGAACCGATGATTCCGAATGCAAAGAATATGTCATGGAAGTCCATTTCGATTAATTTAATTTTAACCGTATAGTTACCAGCATAGCCCATTCCGAATAATTTTTGTGATAGTGGTGCGTCTTTATAGTATTGTTTGTATACTTTTAAAAACTTATCGCGATCACTGTAAATTAAACTTTTGACCTCAGAGTCTGTTAGCTCACCTTTTGCATGTTTTTTCTCTGCGTCAGGATCTTCTTTAATTATTTTTCCTTCTTTTCTATCTTTTTCTTCTTGTACTGATTTTTTGTATTCGTATATTTGCATGTGGATGCCCATATTTTTTGCGATAGGAGTATGCGGTGTAAGGGCAATTAAACCTCCTAGTATAATAGCGGCAACAACTGTATTTACGAGATATGTGAATCCTTTTCCTTCTTTTTTGCGATGAACCATATATTCAATGAATGAGAATAAAAGTGCCACGCCAAGCGTTAGAACAATTGCACCATATCCTACTTTAGTTCCGACCATAATACTTGCATACATCGCGAGTATTGTTGGAATCCAGTAATAGATTTTCGAGAAAGAAGTTGTTTTATGAATCGAATAGAGCACTACGATTGGGAACATAATTGCAAAAATAGAACTTAAATCATTTCCAGCAAAGAACCAACCTCTTGAACCGATCTTTGAGTGAGGGTAGCTTGGGAAATCTGTACCAGTTTGCATTGCAACAATTAGTGTGATGCTGAAAATTAAAGTTGCATATAAGAAATATGTAATGATTTTATGAGATGCATATTCTTTATTTTTTAACTCTTTAAAGACGATAATATATCCAAACAGTAGCACAATTGGATATATGCTTTTTAAAATAAATTTCACTTCTTCGCCAAATGAAACTGGAGATTTGACCATCATATTATTTACAAGACCAATTGCTAGTACGATCCCGAGTAGGCATAAATAGAGAATGTACTTTTTCGCTCCATGTTGTTTTCTATGAAGAAGTAGATAACCTAATGCAAGAAGMATAAAGGCGAAACGGACTACGATTCCAACTGTTGCGCTCATGTGTAATACATAGATTGAAAAAGACGTTAATAAATCTAAAATTGGTTGAAACACAATGAATAGCAATAGGAAATGCGGGAAGTAGTTATCCGTTTGTTTCAACTTATTAACCATATATTCCTCCATTTCTTCATTCCTTTAGTTCAATACCCAAGAGATGGGGATAAAAGCCTTATTTACATAATAAGGCGAATGAATTTCAATATTTGTTTTTTTGCATCAAACTTAAGAATACACCATTTCATTGTAATGGTAAATAGATGAAAAGCATGGATAAACCGACTTTAATTTCTATATTTTTTAACGAAATTGTATGTTTTATACGGAGATATATACAAATTATGAGGATATTAGACAGAAAATTGAGAAAAAAGAAGGATTTTTAACATGCTTTCTATAATTATATAAGTATAATCTTTATGTTGAAAAGAGGGGTATATATAATGGAAGTAACAAGTAAAACGGAATCTGTTGTTGTGAAATATGAAGGGCGCGTAGCAACGGTTATGGTCAATCGTCCAGAGGTTTTAAATGCATTAGATGAACCAACGTTAAAAGAGTTATTACAAAAGTTGAAAGAAGTGGCGGAAAGTTCTGTTCACGTTGTTGTGTTGTGCGGAAGTGGCCGTGGTTTTTCTGCGGGTGGAGATATTAAATCAATGCTTTCAAGTAATGATGAAAGTAAGTTTGAAGGCATCATGAATACAATTTCTGAAATCGTTGTGACGTTATATACGATGCCAAAGCTTGTTATTAGTGCAATTCATGGGCCGACTGCTGGACTTGGATTAAGTATTGCATTAACAGCTGATTATGTCATGGCAGATATATCATCAGTTATTGCGATGAACTTTATTGGAATCGCTTTAATTCCAGATGGTGGCGGCCATTTCTTCCTTCAAAAGCGCGTCGGTGAAAATATGACGAAGAAAATCATTTGGGAAGGGAAGAAATTATCAGCGACAGAAGCGTTAGATATTGGTTTAATTGACGAAGTAATCGGTGAGGATTTTCAAACGGCTGTGAAGCAAAAAATTAATGAATGGTTACAAAAACCAATCAAGGCGATGATTCAAACGAAACAAATTTTATGTGAAGTGAATCGTTCTAATTTAGAACAAACGCTTCAGCTCGAAAAGCGTGGTCAATATGCGATGAGACAAACAGCGGACCATAAAGAAGGTATTGCTGCTTTTCTAGAAAAACGTTTACCAGCATTTAAAGGGGAATAAAGTGAAACTTTAATCCGTGGGGATTTGTTTATCCCCCGCGGATTATTAGTCTTACTGCCCGTTAATTCGAGATAAAGGGAAGAAAGTGCTAACACATTTTAGTATAATTGTGTTAGCACTTTTTTTAGGAGTAATAAATGAAGAAAATTATCGGTGTTATCGTTATTATTTTACTAACATATTATGCTTTGCATAGTACACCATCTCTTGCGGTACGGACTGCATTATTCTTTGAGGGACATCCAACTGTTGCTTTCTCTGGTGAAGTGAAGAAAGAACGGGATGTGAAAAAAGAGGCGATTCCTGATGAGTACCAAACCTTATACGGTGATAAGAAAGAAGAACCAGAGCATTACTTCTTTCCGGTAGTAAAGGCGCACGGATCAGGAATTGATATGTTAAGTGCTTGTGTGAAAAAAGAGTGGTTTTTCTATAAAGCAGAGCTTGGGTGTTATTAAAAGTGGGAGGAAAAGTGATGTCAACTTATAACAGATTAGTAAGAGATCGTGTCCCAGAGAAAATTTTGATGTCTGGAAAAACATATACAGCACAAAAATTAACAGGACAAGCTTACATACAAGCGTTAGCGAAAATTGGTACAGAAGAAATTCGTGAATTTGCTTCGATGAAAGAGCGTGAACATGCGCTAGATTCACTTGCAGATGCACTTGAAATTATTATTTCATTAGCGCGTGCAGAAGGTGCAACAATGGAAGATGTAGAGCTTATTCGTAAGCAGAAAGAAGAAGAGCGCGGCGGATTTACAAGAGGGATTTATTTGATGGACGTTTCGGAAGAGTAGTTTTATCCCGCTATTTGCGGGCTGATTAAAGTTTCACTTTATAGAAAAAGCACAGTGTTAATGGAGATAATGCGGTGCTTTTTTGTCATTGAGATTAGGATAAAGTGAATTTTATTATAATTTAGAAAATTAAACTATATGAGTAGAGGTTTTATCGTAATTTCGCTATACTAAATAGTAGAGAAAATGAGGAGGAAACGACAATGGCACATCATACGAAAGAAACGATGGAACTTATTAAGGAGCTTGTCTCTATTCCAAGTCCATCTGGAAACACGGCGAAAATTATTAGTTTTATTGAAAATTATGTAAGTGAGTGGAATGTAGAGACGAAGCGTAATAATAAAGGCGCTCTTATTTTAACGGTTAAAGGAAAGAATGATGAGCAGCATCGTTTATTAACTGCACACGTTGATACGTTAGGTGCGATGGTGAAAGAAATTAAGCCTGACGGTCGTCTTCGTCTATCTATGATTGGTGGATTTCGCTGGAACTCTGTAGAAGGAGAATATTGCGAAATTGAAACGTCAAGCGGTAAGAAATATACAGGTACAATTTTAATGCATCAAACTTCTGTCCATGTGTACAAAGATGCAGGGGAAGCGAAGCGCGATGAGAAAAATATTGAAGTGCGTATTGATGAGCGTGTCTTTTCAGCAGATGAAGTACGTGAGTTAGGAAT
>NZ_JBFTMA010000262.1:0-13236 GCF_056396725.1 Bacillus sp. 05T31 | reverse complement strand
GGTGTAAGAAAGGACGAGTAAGCTTCAATAAAGGAAAGGAAATAGTGCGTAAGAGAGAAGTATTCAGTTTGTATGATCCATAGCATGAGCAAGTAATGATTTCTTCTTTTCTAAAAGGTTCTTTCACAATAGAAGCGAATAGATTGAGAGAGGAGGGATTGTATGGAAGTCGTCATAAAAAAGAAACGAAATAGGGGAAAAAGAATTTTTATTTGGTCTAGTAGTATCGTTCTTTTTTTGTTTATTTGCGCTATGATTTTTTTGAACATATATACGCTTAGTTCTGTGCCAAAGATAGATGGAACGATAAAACTTAAGGATTTACAACATGCTGTTGCGGTGAAACGAGATAGTAAAGGTGTACCACATATTAAAGCGGAAAATGCGCATGATTTATATTTCTCACAAGGGTATGTACAAGCGCAAGATCGTTTGTTTCAAATGGATTTAAGTAGAAGGCAAGCTTCTGGTATGTTAAGTGAAGTTGTAGGGGAAGCAGCTGTTGATCGAGATAAGTTGTTTCGAACGCTCGGTTTACGGCGAGCAGCCGAAGCGTCTGTTAGTCAATATGATGGGGAAGCGAAATATGCCCTGCAGTCATTTGCTGATGGGGTGAATACTTTTATACGTGAGGCAAAAGAGGAAAAGAAATTGCCGGTTGAGTTTACTTTATTAGGCTATGAACCTGCTGAATGGTCAATCGTGGATTCTTTAACGATTGGAAAGTATATGGCGTTTGATTTAGGAGGACATTGGCACGGACAGGCATTTCGATATTGGGCGCTGAAAAATTTACCGAAAGAGCAAGCAAATGAGCTATTTCCTACATATCCGAAAGATGCGCCTAGATTGCTAGCTGAATTGAAAAATACAAATGTGGACGTAGCACAAAGTTTTTCAAAGACAGTTATTCCACCAGAGTTTAACGGTAGTAATAACTGGGTTGTGAGTGGTGAAAAGAGTGTATCTGGTAAGCCRATTTTAGCGGATGATCCTCATTTATCTCTTGCGACACCTTCTATTTGGTATCAATCGCAACTTGAAATGAAAGATTTACATGTGAGTGGCGTTATTTTCGCAGGAGTACCAGGCGTTATATTAGGACACAATGACAAAATAGCATGGGGCGTTACGAATACAGGTCCCGATGTGCAAGATTTATATATTGAGAAGCGAAATCCTAATAATGAAAATGAATTTTTGTATAACGATAAATGGGAAAAGGCTACGGTTGTTGATGAATCTATTAAAGTAAAAGGCGGGAAAACAATTCCGTATAACGTTACGGTTACGAGGCATGGTCCAGTTATTTCAGAGTTTGCGGATAAAGGAAAAGAGAAAACAAAAACAGTATTCGCTTTGAAATGGACTGCTTTGGARCCTTCCGCTGAATTAAAGGCTGTATTAAATATGAATAAGGCGAAAGATTGGAATGAGTTTGAAACGGCTCTTCAAGATTTTCATACACCAACTCAAAACTTTGTGTTTGCATCAAACGATGGMACMATTGCTTAYAAAGCGAATGGAAATATACCRRTRCGTAAAAAAGGTGATGGTAGTTTGCCWGTGCCAGGATGGACAGATGAATATGAATGGGAAGGGTATATTCCGTTTGATCAACTTCCAAAAGTAATAAATCCAAAACAAGGGTTTATTTCAACTGCAAATAATAAAATCGTTGATGATAATTACCCGTACCATATTAGTAATACGTGGGCACAGCCATATAGGCAAATGCGTATTCAAGAGTTTTTACAAGAGAAGGAAAAGTATAYGGTGAAAGATTTAGAAGATTTACAGATGGATCAAAAAAATTTATATGGGAAAGAGTTTACTCCTATATTGTTAAAAGAGTTAAATAAAGCATCTTTAAATGAAGTAGAGAAAGAAGGCGTAAAACAATTAACAAAGTGGAATTTTTACGATAGTAAAGATGAAGCGGCACCATTAATATTCCATTTGTTAATGAAAGAGATTTCGAATACGCTATTTTCAAAAGAAATACCGAAAGATGTGATGGAGTTATTTGAAGGGAAGTCACAAGTAGTTGATGAATTGATTCGGAAAGAAGTAGCAGGAGAAAATAGCGCTTGGTTTACGAAGTACGGAGGCTTCACGAAAGTTGTGCATACATCGTACGAGAAWGTAATGAARAAATTACAGAAGGAATATRGACCGAATGTTGCRGAGTGGAAGTGGGGCGATTACCATCAACTTGCTTTTACACATCCAATTTCRARATCATCTAGTAYRYTRGCACTACTYGCATTTAATCGCGAAAAACCAGTTCCAATTGGCGGAAGCCAAGTTACAGTTCAAGCAGCGAATTACGGAGATAACGGTATTGTCAATCACGGAGCTTCTTGGCGATTCGTTATTGATACGAAAGATATGTCAAACGGTTATCATATAGTGGGGCCGGGACAGTCAGGACATTTTAGAAGCGATTGGTATCATGATCAAATAGATGATTGGGTGAACGGTGAGTATCATACGACTACACTTAATACAGATGGGATAGAAGGGAAAGTGTTAAATTTAGTCCCTAAATAATGTGTAGATATTTTGAGATGGAATGGTTTGTAAAGGAGCGGGAGAACCGCTCTTTTTTTGAATTATTTTTCTTATGGAATATATGTGTAATATTGTATAAAATAATCAAGAAAGCCAAAAAATATAGGGGGAAAGTTGTGAAGAAAAATAAGAGCTTAGTAAGTTTTTTAGGAGTGTGTATCATGTTGTTTTCTTTTTGTTTCCAGGGAAATATACAGGCGGATGTAAATACTGTTCAATCTGGAAAAATAAAATCAGGAAACGTAACGGTATGGGAAGTAGGTAATGTAGCGAAAGTGTTAGCAGATGTAGAGCGCTTGAATTTAAATACGGTGAATGTACCGATTCAAGTAGATATTCCGGATGTGAATTCGGCTAATATGGTAATTAATCAGGCGCAAAAGAAACAAGCTATTATTTTAATTCAAGAATTATTAAAGCGTAATATACAAGTTATAGTGGAGCCGTTTCCGTTTATTCAGCAAGGAAATATTGGAGAAACAGAGTGGAACCCTAGTAATATTAACGATTTCTTCTGGAATTGGAAAACGGTTGTTTTACAAGATATTTTTAATTCCATTACAAGTAAGTACAATGTTTATGGGCTGAAAATCGCTTCTAATTTCGTTAATATGGAATATGCAGAAGGATATTGGAATGATACGATTAATTTTGTTCGCCAGCAGTATAAAGGAAATGTTTTGTATCAAATGAATTGGTGGTTAACTGCAAGTTGGGATCCTTCCTTTGAGGCGAAATTTAAAGAGAAAATAAATCGCCCGTATTTAAAAAAGGTGGACATTGTAAGTATTGATAGTTGGTTTGAAGTTTCAGGAAAAAGAAATCCATCATACGAAGAAGTAAAACAAAGCTTATTTGCGACGACAGTATACAATCGKGGCCAAAATGTYGTTCAGCAACTTGAGACATTACATAAAACAACAGGAAAGCCAGTTTATTTTGGTGGATTTAAYGTKCCAGCACGYGAACTTGGAYTACAAAGCCCGTGGAACCCAGATGTTACGAATGTGTTTTCAAAAGATGTACAACTTAACGGGTGGCGTGCTTACCGAGAGCCTTTCACCATCTTATCACCTAGGGGGCAATCATAATGAAATTTTTGTCATACCTTACAGTAATTTTGGTGATTCTTGGCGGTTTGAATTGGTTGTTTGTGGCGTTAGATTATAATGTAGTTGAGAAATGGTTTGGTTCTATGCCGGCGCTTGTGGATACTATTTATTGGCTCTTTGGTCTTTCAGCTATTTATCAAATTTTCGATCGGTTCTTTACGAGTAAGTAGCTATTATACTTAATTACTAGAGTGTTAAGTACGATTATGTACTTAACACTTTTTTGTATGTTTATAAAAAGCAGGGTGCACATGCAAGCGATTCCATTGCGTCTTGCACCGTAATAACGGAAAACAAATTGACCATGTATTGTATATAGGTTATAATTCAGAAAGTTTAAAAAATAATAAAAATGAGAAATAGGGAGGTTATCTGGGTGATGGAGAGAGTGTATAATTTTTCAGCAGGACCATCTATACTCCCTTTGCCAGTTTTAGAGAAAGTGCAAAAGGAGCTTGTAAATTATAACGGGACAGGCATGTCTGTTATGGAAATGAGCCATAGATCTTCTTATTTCCAAAGTATTATTGATGAAGCAAGTAGCTTACTTCGTGAATTAATGAACATTCCTGATGAGTATGAAGTTTTATTTTTACAGGGCGGTGCGTCATTACAATTTTCTATGATACCGTTAAATTTAATGAGTACGTATAAAAAAGCCGGGTACGTACTGACAGGTTCATGGTCTAAAAAGGCACTGCAAGAAGCCGGAAAAATAGGAGAAGTACAAGTGATTGCTTCTTCTGAAAAAGAGAAGTTTACTACGATTCCTAAAATGGATGATTTACCAAATGATGAAGAACTAGATTATGTACATATTACAACGAACAATACAATTGAGGGGACAAAATATGTGGATATTCCACATTTAGAAAGAGTGCCGCTCGTTGCGGATATGTCCTCAAATATTTTATCAGAACAATATGATGTTACGAAGTTTGGTCTCATATATGCGGGTGCGCAAAAGAATTTAGGGCCAGCGGGTTTAACAATTGTAATTATAAAAAGAGATTTAATTGGCAGTGCAAATAGTGCTTGTCCTACGATGTTAAACTATGAAACTTACAGTAAAAATAACTCCCTATATAATACACCGCCATCCTTTAGTATTTATGTAGCAAAACTTGTACTAGAGTGGTTGAAAGAACAAGGCGGGGTATCTGCGATTGAAGAACAAAATAGAATGAAATCTTCACTTCTTTACAATTTTTTAGATGAATCTAAATTGTTTACTTCACCAGTTGATCCCACGTATCGGTCACTTATGAATATTCCGTTTACAACACCGTCAGAAGAGCTTAACAATCAGTTTTTACAAAAATCGAAAGAGCGCGGTTTCGTTACGCTAAAGGGACATCGTTCAGTCGGCGGTATGCGTGCTAGTGTTTACAATGCGATGCCAATCCAAGGTGTACAAGAATTAGTAGACTATATGAAGGAATTTGAGCTTGAAAATAGATAGGGAGATGGGGATATGTTTCGTGTTCAGACGTTAAATCAAATTGCCGAAAAGGGTTTGCAAATTTTTGATGGGAATCGCTATGAAATTGGAGACAAAGTAGGTCATCCAGATGGTATTTTACTTCGCAGCTATTCTTTACATCAAGAAGAGTTTTCAGAAGATTTAAAGGCGATTGCAAGAGCTGGTGCCGGTGTAAATAATATTCCTGTTGAGCGTTGTACGGAAAAAGGGATTGTAGTATTTAATACGCCAGGGGCTAATGCGAATGCAGTGAAGGAACTTATTATTGCAAGCCTTATTATGTCTTCCCGTAATATTATAAATGGAGTGAGCTGGACGAAAGAGTTGGATGGAGAAGAAGTACCACAGCTTGTTGAAGCTGGGAAGAAGCAATTCGTTGGGTCAGAAATTGCAGGGAAACGTTTAGGTGTTATCGGTCTTGGCGCAATTGGTGCTTTAGTTGCGAACGATGCGTTATCTTTAGGGATGGACGTTGTCGGATACGATCCATATATATCTGTTGAAACAGCATGGCGTCTTTCTACGCAAGTACAAAGAGCGTTTAGCCTAGATGAAATCTTTGCAACGTGTGATTATATTACACTTCATATTCCTCTTACGAACCAAACGAAGGGGATTATTGGTGAACACGCTATAGAGACGATGAAAAAAGGAATGCGTCTATTCAATTTCTCAAGAGGAGAACTTGTAGATGAAAAAGCTCTTCAAAAAGCGTTAGAAGAAGATATTATTACACATTACGTAACAGATTTCCCAAATGAAAATATTATAAAGATGAAAAATGTAACAGCAACGCCTCATCTTGGTGCATCTACGTCTGAATCTGAAGAAAATTGTGCAGTAATGGCTGCACGTCAATTACGTGAATATTTAGAGACAGGTAATATTCGTAATTCAGTAAACTATCCAAACGTAGAACTTCCGTACATTGGAAAAAAACGAATTACAATTATGCATCAAAACGTTCCGAACATGGTAGGACAAATTACAGGATGCTTAGCAGAACATCATATTAATATTGCGGATATGATTAATCGTAGTAAACATTCTTGGGCGTACACAATGATTGATATTGATAACGGAATTGATGATATAATGAAAGAGAATATTGTGGAAAATATAAGCAAAATCACAGGTGTTGTAGCTGTTCGAATGATTGTGTAAAGGAGAGAGAAACTTGGCAAAAATCCGACCGTTTCGTGCTATTCGTCCAGTAGAAGGAAAAGCAGCACAAGTAGCAGCTTTACCGTATGACGTATTAAATAGTGAAGAGGCAAGAGAAGTTGTAAAAGGGAATCCATATTCTTTCTTACACGTTGATAAAGCAGAAATTGATTTAGACCCGGCACTTTCACCGTACGATGATCGCGTATATGCAAAAGCGGGTGAAAATTTAAAGCAATTTATACAAGAAGAAGTGTTCGTTCAAGATGAGGAGCCAGCGCTTTACATTTATGAACTGACGATGCAAGGAAGAACGCAGTCAGGCCTTGTCGTTTGTACATCGATTGACGAGTATGAAGATGATACAATTAAAAAACATGAAAGAACGCGTCATGAAAAAGAACTTGATCGTATTCGCCACGTAGATGTGTGTGACGCAAATACGGGGCCAATCTTTTTAACGTATCGTACAAAAGAAGAAGTGAAACGTTTCATTGCAAGCTGGAAAGAAGAACATGCGCCAATCTWTAMATTTACAGCAGAAGATGGTGTGGAGCATGTTGCGTGGAAGATTGCAGATGAAGAAGTAATTACGACTTTAGTAAATGCATTTGAAGACATTCCYARTCTTTACATTGCAGATGGACATCAYCGCTCTGCATCAGCTGCAAAAGTAGGGCTAATGCGAAGAGAGCAATATYCGAATTACACAGGAGAAGAGGAATTCAATTTCTTCCTATCTGTTTTATTCCCTCTTGATGAATTATCAATTTGGGACTATAACCGGGTTGTGAAAGATTTAAATGGCTTATCAGTAGAGCAATTTTTAAAGCAAGTTGCGCAATATTTTTATGTGGAAGAAGCAGGGGTTTCACCGTATAAACCAAATGAGCCAAAATCATTTGGAATGTATGTAAACGAGAAGTGGTATAAGCTCACTGTGAAAGAGGAAACGTTTGATGCGAATGATCTCGTTAAAGGTTTAGATGTATCTATTCTGCAAGATCATTTGTTAAGCCAAGTACTTGAAATACATGATCCACGATCTGATTCACGCATTGATTTTGTCGGAGGAATCCGCGGATTAGAAGAATTAGAACGCCTTGTAAATAGCGGTGAATATAAAGCAGCGTTTTCATTATATCCGACATCAATGGAAGCTTTATTATCAATCGCAGACGCAGGGGAAGTTATGCCGCCAAAATCAACGTGGTTTGAACCGAAACTGCGCAGTGGGTTGTTTGTACATTCGTTAAAATAAATATAGACTTCTTTAGATTGAAAAACCGAAATGATTATAGTTTCGGTTTTTCTTATKTTAAAAGTGTTTTTGAGGAGGGGTATCGATGAAATTRCAAGTAGGCGAAAAAATCACCTTYGAACGAACGTTTACAAAAGAAGATGTTGTTTTATTTACAGAAGTATCTAAAGATGAAGGTGTTCATCATGTTACACCAGATGAGCAGGGGAGATTTGTTGTACAAGGGCTGTTAACATCAACGCTGCCTACAAAAATTGGCGGTGACTATAACGTACTAGCTCGCAAGATGGATTTTGAATTTTTACGTCCTGTTTTTAGCGGTGATACAATTCGTTGTGACGTAACTATTGAACAATTTGAACCCGATGAAAAACATCGCACAAAAATTATTGCGATGTTTAYATGTAGRAATCAACTTGAAAARGAAGTTATGAAGGGGAGTTTTTCKGGGATWATTCTTTAGTTAGTAGGAAAAGTAATGAATAGGTGGGGGGCACATGCCTCTCGGGCTTAGATTTTTAATTCCACCATAACGAAAATTTTATGCATTGCTGAATACTGATAATAAGACGTTATGTAACATACTCTGTTCTTTTCTTAACTAATAAAAGAATAGTTGAATAAGCTCGTCAACAAAAAGGACATTCCTAGTAGTACAAGAAATGTCCTTTCCACTATATTATAGGGTATTTTGCTAAAATTCAAACTCTAAAATCAGTTTACTAGTTTGACCTGTAAACTGATAATGATAGGATCCTCTCAGACTTTCTAAGTTACCGGTAGCTTTAATAATTGTTCCTGGGGAATCTAAATTTCCTTTATCGAATATTCCTTGCTCTATAGCTGTAAATGTCCCTTGTTGCCCCTTATAAATTCCTTCAAAGTGTAAAAATCCAGAAATTTTAGCAGTAGCCAAGTGACCATCATTTATATTTGAGTCTAAATAATATAATAAGTATTCAACAAAAGCTTTTCCTTTTAATTCACCATCAATATCATATTCAACATGGGCAATATTAATAGGAAAATCTTTTCTAGTATCATCGATTAGTTTTTCCTCCCATTTACTTACTGTAAATGTTACTTCCATACACGTAATCCCCTTTATCATTAGATAAGTAATCTCCCCTAAATTATATACTTTTAAAAAGTATCAATTCACAGTCATATCTCATAGGAGTGTTTGTATTTACTGGGGTCCTGCCATATCGCTAGTTCGGTATGGCCAAAATTTAAATTATAAAGAATCGGCAAATCTTCTAAGTTATGTTCTTTCATAACTTTCAGTATTTCGTGTTTATATTCTTCATAATACATTTCGTCTTTTGGTTTACCAAAAATGATCCCCTTTGCTTTTTGTAGAATGCCTTGCGCTGCGTAATTTCGTAACCAATACTTTATATAACTTGGTTCTGGATGGTCTTCAGAAGTTTCAAAGAAAAGGATACTATTCTCCCAATGTTTTTTCTCAGGCCAAAGTTCCGTTCCTTTTGCAAATTCCAGTACTTCTATACAACCACCAATCAAACGCCCTTGTACAGTAGTAGAGCCTTGAAGTAGCTCATATCCRTTGTTTTGYTGCATCGTACGCCTTTKATCCTTATTYRYCTCTATCCATTCTAAACGCTCACTCGTCCATTCATGAGCTGGTTGRATCTCGCCAATAGYCTCATTTGAAAAGAGTGTTCGATTTACCATTTCAATTGTATATGGATCCATCTCTACATTTTCGGCAAAATCGGTTAAAATTGCTGGACCGTAAAAAGAGGGAATTTCTGCTTTATGACAAAACAAATGTGAAACGGTATCGTCAGAGTAGCCCATAAAGATTTTCGGATTTTCGCGTATAACATTAAAATCTATATAAGGAAGTAAACGGATGCTATCTTCTCCACCGATATTCGTAATAATTCCTTTAATACGAGTATCTTTAAATGCTGTCATTAAATCTTCCGCACGAGCTTGTGGGTTGTTGTAAAGGTATTCGCTACCTTTTAAACTATTTGGCATTGGGACAACCTTAAGACCGAAGACGTCTTCTAATCTTTTTACTCCTTGCTCATATCGCCATCTTAGCTTAGAATCACCAGCACCTCCCCATGAAGAACTTACTGTCGCCACAATATCTCCTGGCTGTAATCTTTTTGGTTTCATTAACATATTAATTCCGCTCCTACATAATGTAATTAACTACGACTATACAAACCGTAGAGTTGAAGAACATAGTACATGACATATACTTTCGCCACCATTAACAAATAGACCTGCTGTTATTTATGAACCTAACACTATTGCTGAATATAGGAATRAGATACAATAAATCTTTTTATCAAACTTTATATTTAAAAATYACAGTATGCAACATTGCATGAGAAAGATGGTTGCTATTTTTTATAACCTGTAACTATAATAGTTACAGGTTGGTCGTATCCAATCAAAAAAATAAAATCATCATGAATGGAGAGGTTACATATGGGTATGAAAAAAATAATTTTAGCAGGTGCTTTAGGGATCGCAGCATTATCAGGAACGAATTTACCAGGATTAGAACTGTCAAAAGCGAGTGCCGCTTCTATTGAATCAAATCTCTCGACGTTAGAAGGGCGAGTAGTAGAAGTRGATAACGGTGTAATTGTCGTAAAATCTAAGCAATATGAGGAACCTGTTAGTGTGTATATAGATTCCCTTTCAAATGTGAAAGTAGGGGATGAGGTTAAAGCTACTGGATCTATGATGCGTAATTTTACTGAATATATGATTGCAAATACAGTTGAAAATACGTCAAATAAATTAGGTATGCACATGAAAGAAGATGGTTCTCCTGATTATGTAATTGGGGAAGTATCAAAAGTAGGAACGATGGAAGATGAAGGAGATAGTTCTACTAAATATGTCGTAGTTGAGTATCCATCGCTAAACGGGAAAAAAGATATTATTGATGTTTTCTTAACGAAGGGACAAGTATTTAATACAGGTGAGAAAGTAAAAATTGATATGAAGTATGTGGGTTGGGGCGGAAGTTCTATTAACTGGAACACAACGGATCATATCGAAAAAATTCATGAGGTAAAGAGCGACGTTGAAAATAATGATGATGTTTGGATTTGGTCTTAATTAGACGCTTGTAAATAACAAATGTATCATGCAGTACCCATCRAATYATCATRTGTATGAYAATTYGATGGGTACTTTTTTRTTTTRTGTTTTTTTGAGAATAAGGGATTTTCGATTAGAATATGATGTTTAAATCGGAGCGAGTTTAAAAAATACAATAATGAAAGAGGTGTTTAAGGGTGGAGCGAGATGAGAATTATTTACGAGCTAAAAAAAGGGTGGAGAATTTAAAAGCGTTTTACATTCATTTAACGGTCTATATACTAGTTAATTTGATGCTTTTTTTTATAAATATAAGCTCTGATTCAAGTAAATTATGGTTTTTATATCCACTGGGAGGTTGGGGGATCGGTATCGTTATACACGGTTTGACAACTTTTCCATTTGGGATATTCGGAAAAGAGTGGGAAGAACGAAAGATTAAAGAATATATGGAGAAAGATAAGTAAATCTTTTTCTGCAATGTATGAATATAAAATACAATAGCAAGTATCTTTTAGAACATAGCATGTTTATAAAAACTAAACTTAAATTTGCTGGAGAAGAATCCATTTTGATGAAACTTTCTTTCGAAGCTACATTAATAAGTGTGGGGAGACGGAAGGTAGAATCCACTTAGGAGGATATCAGTTGGAATTAGTGATGATAGTAATAGAAATCTACAAATTGAAATAGTAATCAATGCCGAGGTATAAGCGGGGATAAAATGACATATAAATCTCTGTGATCACATGCTTGATGCGAAGTTTATTCTATAGCTTCGCCTATTTGCTTTGTATTCGAAGTTTGTGCGAGTGAGTATTCATATTCATTTTTAAGCGTCAATTGCATGTGAAATCAAAACTTTATTTGTAGTACATAGTCAACTACCCCCACTGAGATGAAGCGTTTCAGTGGGGGCTTGAGTTAGAACACTAGGTCTTTTCATCTATCGCTAGATAGTTTGACGCTCTAGCACTCATGCCACCTTATGGTAACACCCCAAGTATGTTTTTGGTTGGTACTGGCAACCATTTATTTGTCGTTCTCGTTTATGCCAAAGTGCGGCCATTTTGTTCGTTACAACACGTTTTGAAAGTCCGTTTTCCACATTTTTTTGCTTCAGATTACCTATCATTTTGTTGAAGTACTGGTTAATGGATTTTAGTTTTTTTCCATCAATTAAAAATGCATCACCTRTATTTGTTACGCAACTTAATAATCTRTCTACMCCTAAATCGCAACTCAAAGCGTTACTAGTAGTCGTGGATTGTTTCTTCATTTGAGAAASGTGCATTTCATATGTGTAATGCACCTCAAAGAACCGACCTTTTTGCTTCGGTACAATTTCAATGTAGGAGATTTGTTTATTTATTAAATTTTTAGGCATACGTATTTTTATGGAACCGAATYTTTTTCTGAATGCAACGTTCATYGGAATGATCCAATACCCGTTATCATCCACTTTTGGAACTTGATAGATTTCAATAATTCGTTTGTCAGTTGAACGAGAATAATTCGGAAACTTTGGACGACCTGTGAAGGTGTCAGGTTTTTTCTTCCACTGTTCCAATGCTTTAAAAAAGCTCTTCACTTCTGTAAATAAGGCTCTACGAATCGCTTGAACAGAGTTGGATTGAATGCMCCAGTAGTTCCTATCGGTTTGCATGGCAGTGTCCACTTCTTTTACAGTAGCCATTTTATTATGGTTCAAATAACTTTGTTTAATCGTGTACAATCCAACATTTCGCAACGCTTTTGAACTATGTGACATGCGTTGCAGTAAGCGGAATTCTTTAGCCGTAAGGCAAGCTCGTCCGATATTCTGTTTCTGCGTGAATCGTTGCATGTTTTCTCTTTTCTTTTGTTTACGTAATACTTTCACTGCTTTCTTTYTARCCATYGTTTTCACCACCTTTCTTAGAGAGTTCATTAAAATTATTTTTGACAAATCAATATTTGGAACGAAACGGAACAAAATATGAACATGTTCTTCATCGTAATTCCATTCTTCTACAGTAATTCCTTTTGGCTCAAGTGACCGAATGATTATTATCCAATTTCGTTGTCTTACGATATATTCCCTCCTTATCTAAGGGCAGATTATATCGTAAAACAAAAAACAAATGTTCGTAACCAAAAATTGTTATGAACGAAACAAAAGAGTTCAGTCTACCTTCTGACGGCAATTCATCCCCACCTGAATTGTTGGGTTTCACCCCTAACACAATTCAGATGGAGTMTTCTTGCCGAAAAGGATAAATAAAGTTGTTACCCTTTTTAAATTACATGTGGATATAGAATAAAGTTGATTTATCATCCTATATTAAAATAAAAATAAACCACTGTTCGATTTGAATATTCCACGATATAATGGTGAGAGTTTATGGCAGAATAAATATTTACATAAGAAGTGAGGTACTGTATGAAAAAAAGAACGACAGACATTATTTTTATTATTATTGGTGCATTTCTTTTTGCGTTAGGTGTCAATTTGTTTGTTATCCCGAACGAGTTTGGTGAGGGTGGGGTAACGGGTATCACGATTA
>NZ_JBFTMA010000261.1:0-5413 GCF_056396725.1 Bacillus sp. 05T31 | reverse complement strand
GGTCCAGATGTACAAGATTTAACGAGAGAATTAAATGAAAAGTACGGCTACAATTCATTCGTATATGCACCAGTTGGATTTGTAGCAGAACATTTAGAAGTTTTATATGACAACGACTTTGAGTGTAAAGTTGTAACGGATGAAATTGGCGCGAAATATTATCGTCCAGAAATGCCAAATGCATCAGAGGCATTTATTGATTGCCTAGCAGATGTTGTATTAAAGAAAAAAGAAGCAGTATTGTAATACTAAGAGGAAAGGGGAAACTATTTTGAGGAAAAAAGTTGTGATCATCGGCGGTGGCATTACAGGTTTAACGTCAGCGTATTACTTACAAAAAGAAATTCGCGAAAAAAACTTGCCGATTGATACATTGCTTATAGAAGCATCGGGTGAACTTGGCGGGAAAATTCAAACCGTTCGAAAAGATGGATTTACAATTGAACGCGGACCAGATTCTTTCTTAGCAAGAAAAGACAGCGCAACTAGATTAGCGAGAGAATTAGGACTTGGCGATGAACTTGTAAATAATAAGGCCGGGCAATCRTTCGTTCTCGTAAACAATCGGTTACATAAAATGCCGAGCGGTTCAATGATGGGAATTCCAACGCAAATTACKCCGTTTCTMTTTTCCGGATTGTTCTCCCCAATTGGTAAAYTAAGAGCTGGTTTTGACTTGTTAATGCCTAGATCAAAACCAGTTTCTGATCAATCACTCGGGCAATTTTTCAGACATCGCCTCGGAAATGAAGTGGTTGAAAATTTAATTGAGCCATTATTATCTGGTATTTATGCAGGGGATATTGATGAAATGAGTTTAATGTCAACATTCCCTCAAATTTATCAAATTGAACAGGAGCACCGTAGTATTTCACTCGGTATGCGTACGCTCGCTCCGAAACAAGAGAAAGCTGAACCGGAAAAAGGAATCTTCCAAACTGTGAAAACAGGTTTGGAATCTTTAGYAGAATCTCTTGAAGCAAAGATTCATGAAGGCACGGTAATGAAGGGAACGCGTATTGAGAAAGTTGCAAAACTTGGTGATGGTTATACGATTACTCTTAGTAACGGAAAAGAAATGGAAGCAGATGCGATCGTAGTCGCAGCTCCGCATAAAGTATTACCGTCTATGTTTGCGCAGTACAAGCAGTTTCGTTTCTTCCGTAACATGCCGTCTACATCAGTTGCAAACGTGGCATTATCTTTCCCAAAGTCTGCAATTCAACGTGATATTAAAGGAACAGGATTTGTCGTATCGCGTAATAGTGACTTCTCTATTACAGCATGTACGTGGACACATAAAAAGTGGCCGCATACAACTCCAAAAGGAAAAGCACTCCTTCGTTGTTACGTCGGGCGCCCTGGTGATGAAGCAATCGTCGAACAAACCGATGAGGAAATTGTGCAGCTCGTATTAGAGGATTTACAAAAGACGATGGATATTACAGAGGATCCAGATTTTACGATTGTGAGTCGCTGGAAAGAAGCGATGCCTCAATATACAGTAGGCCATAAAGAGCGAATGAAAAAGCTCACAACATTTATGGAGRAAGAATTRCCAGGTGTGTATTTGGCAGGTAGTTCTTAYGCTGGTTCTGGTCTTCCGGCTTGTATTGAGCAAGGTGAGAGAGCGGCACAGCGTGTGTTATCTCATTTAGAGAAAGTAATGGAGACTGAATTAGTCGCACATTAAAATATTTCAAACAAAACGCCTTCAATTATATTGAAGGCGTTTTGTTTATTGGATAAAATACCTGTTAGTCGATAAACCTATATAAGTTATTTTGTGTTATAGTTTGAAAACTTGTAAATTAAATAAATTTTGTGTAAAACTTGTCGAAATATCATTCTATATAACGAATCATTTGTTATGATAGAAATGCTGAGAAAATATGAAATAGGGAGAGGGAAATGGCTGTGAAGAAACTCTTAAGTGTCTTTTTATCATTCATACTATTGCTTTCATTTACTGGAACTTTAGCGCAAGCAGAAGAAACTACTTCTATGTCGGTAGAAAAAGCAATTCAAGTGTTCAAGCAACAAGGGAAAACGAAGGGGATAGTGGAAGGATATATCGTTGGATATACGCAAAGTCCTTCTAAATACACGAAGGATCCGGCTAAGTTTGACGAAACAAATGTGGCAATTGCCGATTCGCCAAACGAAACGAATCCAGACAAGATCATGCCTGTTCAGTTGCCAAAAGGCGATGTGAGATCGGCAGTAAACGTGAAAGATCACCCTGAAAATATCGGGAAGAAAGTTAGCTTAACAGGGACGCTTGAATTATATTTTAGTAGCCCAGGTTTAAAATCAGTAACAGCTCATAAGTTTCAAGGGGAAGAACAAAACCGTGTTAGCGATGTAGTAGCTTCACCGAACGGCGGGGAAGTTGCAAAAGGGACATTGGTAACATTAACAACGAATACAGAAGGAGCAACAATCTACTATACGTTAGATGGATCTAATCCTACAAATAAAAGTGTTCGTTATAACGGACAAGTTGTAGTAAATGAAAATAGTGTAATTAAAGCAATCGCAGAAAAAGAAGGACTTACTTCATCGGCGGTTTCGACATTTTCATTTATTATCGTAAACAATGAACCAGTTCGTATTCATGATATTCAAGGGAAATCACATATTTCTCCTTACAACGGGAAGAAAGTAAACAATGTGGAAGGCGTTGTAACAGCGCTTGATAAAAATGGTTTTTATATAGAAGATAATCAGCCGGATAATGATCCAGCTACTTCAGAAGGTATTTACGTATACAAAAAAGATGCGAATGTAGCGGTAGGAGATCTTATTCAAGTTGATGGAGAAGTAGAAGAATATGTTGGACCTGGATATGCAGAGCGATTTGAAACAGATTTAACGACGACGGAAATTAAGGCGAGTCGCGTTGCTGTAATCGCAAAAGATCAACCTTTACCAGCGCCGATTGTATTAGGAGAAAACGGTGTAAAAATCCCTGATCAAATTATCGATAATGATGCATTCGGTCTATTTGATCCGAACGAAGATGCAATTGATTTTTATGAGAGTGTAGAAGGCATGCGCGTTACGATGCCAACACCAAAAATTATCGCTCCCCAGAAAAATGGAAATTTATATGTAACAGTAGAAAATGGCGGAGATAAAGTAGTAACGAAATATGGTACACCGCTATTAGATGAAAACCAATTAAACCCTGAACGTCTTTCTGTAAAGGTACCTCGTGATTATGTCGCGAAAGTAGGCGATACGTTCACTGGWRATATAACRGGAGTAGTAGGATATGACTACGGTTCRTWCCGCATTTCGCCAGTAACGGAATTACCATCTGYAGTRGACGGYGGATTTAAGCAAGTAGGGGCAAATATTCAGCCTCGTCTTGATAAGTTAACAGTTGCTACATATAATATTGAAAACTTCTCAGCGAATAAAAAAGAAACATCAGATGAGAAAGTAAAAGCGTTAGCTTATTCTATTAAATACAATTTAAAAATGCCAGATATTATCGGTGTAGAGGAAATGCAAGATAATAATGGATCGATTAATGACGGAACAACAGATGCTTCTTTAAGTGCAAAACGTATTATTGATGCAGTTTTAGAAATTCGTGGACCGAAGTATGAGTATGTAGAAATTGCGCCAAGCAACAATCAAGACGGAGGAGCACCAGGAGCTAATATTCGCGTCGGTTTCTTCTATAATCCATCACGTGTGAAATTAGCGACAGTACCGAAGTTACTAGATAAAAATGTAGTCCGCATCGGAGATGAAAATCCATTATTTGAAAGTACACGTAAACCGTTAGCAGCAGAATTTACATTCCAAGGACAAAACGTCGTTGTTGTTGCAAATCACTTAAACTCAAAATTAGGAGATGCAACGCCATTTGGAAAAGTACAACCTCTCGTATTAAAGAGTGAAGAAAAACGAGTACAATTAGCACAAGAAGTGAATCATTTCGTAAAAGGTATTCAAGAAAAGAATACGAATGCGCCAGTTGTTGTCTTAGGTGATATGAATGATTTCGAGTTCTCTAAACCACTGGAGGCACTAGAGGGAACGATATTAAAAGATATGTTAAACACAGTGCCGAAAGAGAACCGCTACACGTACATTCATGAAGGAAATGCACAAGTGTTAGATCATATTTTAGTAACGAATAACATCGCACCACACACAATTGTAGACCCTGTACACTTAAACTCAAACATTATGAAAGAGCACGGACGTGTAAGTGACCACGATCCAGTACTTGCTCAAATTGATTTGAAGAAGGCTTCTTAAATAGTCATGAAAGAACGCTTAGAGATATACTAAGCGTTCTTTTTCTATAAAAATCACGTTAAACTTAATTGAAAATTCAGTTTTTTATAATGAGGAGGTTAAAGATGCAAGCATGGTTGAATGGGAAATTAATGAATCAGCTTGCAATTTTGTTTAGTACAATCGTCATGCTTCAATTTGTAGCTGAGGTAACAGGGCTTACTCAAAATTTGGACATTACGTATAACTTAATACATACAGCAGCGTCCTATGTAACGTTTAGTTTTGCAGTTATTTTTACTTTAATAGGCGCAAGAAGAGAATTAAGTAAATATGCAATTATTTCATTATGTTTAGTGGTAGCTATTAAAGCAATTTACTTTGCGACTGTTGTTATTTTATGGGGATTGGCTGGTACACCGTAAATGAATAAAAAAACCTAATTTCCAAAATAACGTGAGGAAATTAGGTTTTTATGCTTGAAACGCTTTTTTACATCGATCTCTTCTTTGCAGTCTTCTTTTGTACCTTTTTCTATCACGCTGCACGCCTTTTATATACATGCATAGGCTAACGAAGAAGAAGAAGGCACATTGCATCGTTAATATGTACGGTGACATGCCCTGTAACGGTTGCTTTGGATCATATAAATGAATAGGTGCTCCGCCTATTGTAGGGAATATCGTATTGAGCAGGACATAAGGAATGGAGGTAACTGCAAATGGAAACAGAAGCGCCATATAGTCCTTTTGTGACCATGCAGATGCAGCAAGTCCTAGAAGAGCCATTAAACCTGCAAATAAAAAATTAATCCCAATATATACAGAAATGTAAGTGATGGGAGAATCGTAATATAAGTTTGCGAACATTCCGTTGTCATTTATGATGCCTGAACCAGCCGTCGGTGCTCCGTTTGGAATGGTTAATTTGCAAAATAATAACGATAAAATGAATGGAAACGTATAAAGAAGTCCTCCGCAAAAAAATGTAACGATATATTTCGTTACTGAATAAGGAAATAAAGAAATTTCTTTACTTATAAATGGCTTAAAACCATCTGACTTATCTGAGTTGTAACTTGTACTAAAGGGGAGACTCGCAATAACTGGCATTAATAAAAAATAAACATCCATTTCATTGCCACGAAATCCAATCC
>NZ_JBFTMA010000260.1:0-5420 GCF_056396725.1 Bacillus sp. 05T31 | reverse complement strand
GTCTTGGACTTGCCATTTCAAAAAATATTTTAGAACTTCATGGAGCTGAGTATGGGGTATATAATACCGCAGATGGTGTGCTATTTTATTTCTATTTACAGAAAAAAGTGTAGAACGGATGTTCTACACTTTTTTATTTATTTTAATAACGTGTTTGCCTTTTCCTTAACGTAAAGAAAATAGGTTCATTTGTGTCTAAACGTGCATAATCCCCCAAATCATATAGTGAGTTCTGGTGCACAAAGATACTAATTTATTTAATACGTAGCTGTGTTTCAGCATCAAAGAAATGTACTTTGTCCATGTCAAATTCAAGTTGCATAGATTCGCCTGTTTGATAATCATTACGTGTATCTAAACGTGCAATGAATGATTGATTGTGTAACGTAGCATAAATCATCGATTCGGCTCCAAGTAATTCTGCCACTTCAATTTTTATATTTATCATATTRTCCGGCGATGTTTCTAACATGCTTGGCTCATCATAGATATGTTCCGGACGAATGCCAAGAATTATGTTTTTATTTTCATAACATTGTTCACGTAGTGCTTCTAATTTTTTTTCTGGAATACTTAGTTTGATATGACCTAAAATAAATTTTCCATTCTCCACTTTTCCCCTAAAGAAATTCATGGCTGGTGAACCAATAAATCCACCAACAAATACGTTTTCAGGATATTCATATACTTCTTTTGGTGTACCAACTTGTTGTATCCGTCCATCTTTCATAACTACCAGGCGCGTTGCCATTGTCATTGCCTCTGTTTGATCATGCGTAACATAAATAGTTGTTGTTTGTAAGCGATGATGCAGTTTTGAAATTTCAGAGCGCATGGTAACACGTAGCTTTGCATCTAGATTTGATAATGGCTCATCCATTAAAAATACTTTTGCATCACGTACAATGGCGCGCCCTAAAGCAACACGTTGTCTCTGACCACCGGATAACGCGTTTGGTTTCCGCTTTAACAGTTCTTCTAATCCAAGAATTCTTGCTGCGTCGTGAACACGACGCTCGATTTCATCTTTTGGTAACTTACGAATTTTCAAGCCAAATGCCATATTATCATACACGGTCATATGAGGATAGAGGGCATAATTTTGGAAAACCATTGCGATGTCACGATCCTTTGGTGGTACGTCATTCACATATTTTTCGTCAATGTATAAATCTCCTTGTGAAATGTCCTCTAATCCAGCAATCATACGTAAAGTGGTCGATTTACCACATCCAGAAGGACCAACAAAGACTATAAATTCTTTGTCTTGAATATGAAGATTAAAATCCTCTACCGCTGGCACGTTATTGTCATATATTTTATAAATATTTTTTAATACTACCTCTGTCATGTTGTTGCCTCCTGTAATAAAAGAACTATATATGTTTTTATCATTTTTGTTTTCCTGGCATTTTTAAAGATATCGTATGAATTCAAAATTTACGTATTCATGTGAACCTCAAACGCTTTTTCTCATCTACCCGAACGAACAATCATATTCAGAAACTCTATTGGATAAATTAAGGGGACCAGTCTTTATTTCAACCTATGAGAGCAGTATAAAAAAAGGCATGATTCCTTGGGCTTAAGAAATAAAATAAGAGAAACTACCATTCAATTTTGTGCAGTTCCTCTTATTTATCGTGGGCTTTTAGTCCCCTTTGTCATAGTATATGACATGGTTTATTGAGTACGTCATCTTATTTAGTAACTGAATAGTTACATTTATTTTTTGGTAGCTTCATTCTGGCTAATCGCTTCCATAGAAAATGCTATAAAACGAGAAACTTGTACTGAATTTACTTCTTTCCCCGACTTCTCAATAGGTTGATCCCGAACAAGATATATGTCTTTTTCTTCAAAAGTTGGTTTAATATGAATAGTTTCTTTTAACATTTCAACTTGATAAAAGTCCTTCTTCAGTGGATCTTTTGCACTTGGATCTGGTTTAATTACTTTTCTATCTTTTTTAATGTCTAGTCCTTTTTGCCCCATAGCTTGGTTCCATACTGTAAACTCCGGTTCCGCAACCTCATCTAGATATGCTAGGATTTCTTCATCACTAATTTCTTGCTTTTTCGCTACTTTACTTTGTAGTTTTTTAGCAACAGTTGTTTTCACATTTTTTCTAAACTCAGGAACTTTCTTTTTCAGTTTTTCATAGAAATCATCCACTTCATTGGCTTCTTTTTTGAACTCTTCAAGAGTATAGAAGCCCTTATTCCCTACAAATATCCCTTTAAATAGAACCTCTTTACTATCTGGTTTCACATAAAACTCCCAACCACCTAATACTTTTCCTTCAAAATGCACTTTATAGTATTCTTTCATATTTTTATCTGCTAAATTTGGATTGGGTTTTGTAACTTCTGCTGTTAGTGAAACCGTGTAATCTTGTTTGTCTTTTTGATAATAACTTTTTATTTCAGGGACCGAATTAAACAATACGTCAACAATTTCTTGATCTTCTTTTGAGAGTGTATCTTCTATAGAGAGTTTGGTTTCCTCAACAGGTGATTCCTTTTTCTCCGCACTCGTATCTCGATCATCTTTTGAAAGTTCAACAGATGACTCTTTTTTCTCTGCATTCGTATTTTGAGCAACAGGTTTCACCGGATTCTCATCACCTTTGTTACTACATGCAACCATACCTGTTAGTAATATACCGCTACATAACATCAGAATCATTTTATTCCTTTTCAATTCTAATCCCCACTTTGCTAGTTATATTTATTTTAATTGCTATTACCTGTCGTGAAATATATACAGATTATTCGTTTATAAATGTCGTCACTCGATTTTGAATCAGGGCTGCTACGTCCTTAGCTGATTTTTGGCCACTAAAGTAAGGCTTGGATTCCTCAGCAATAATGGATTCAATTTTAGTGCCTTCTGGAGCCTGGACGCTTATTTCAGCAACCATTTCCTCTAATCCTTGTATATCACTCTCAGTAACGTTAATAGGACCATTGGGATGCTCCAGTTTTCCTTTTTCCTTCAATGTTTTGATTTGCTGTTCATATACAGCTTTATTAATTGGAAATGCATTCGCTTTACTTTGGACCTCATCAGACATTAAAAACTTAAGAAAATCCCACGATTCCTTTTTAACCGGTGATTTCGCATTTATACCTACTGTTGTGTACGGTGTAAAAGCAACTCCCTTTTTTTGTCCAGCTATATGTGGTTTTTGATATACCTTTGTCCCTGTTATACCAAATGCAGCTCCCGTACTGAAATAGTCTTCTACCGACATGATCATTGGTAGAAGGTTAAAATATGATTCTCCTAAATTAACAGGATCTGCAGTGGCTATTTTCTCGTCATACATCTTCTTTACGTCTTCCAGCATCTGTACAAATAAATCAGACTCGAACTTTGCTTTTCCACTAGCTTTATCTACTAGCTCATTGTAATGATCTTGCACCAGAAATTGCAGCATTTGTTCCGGAGGAGTATTCCCAATAACCTTTTTATCTGTTCCTTTGCTTGATAACTCTTTTCCAATGCTTGTGAACTCACTCCAAGTCCACTCTTTGTCATTCACTTTTACTCCAGATTGTTGTATCGCTGTATCGTCCCCAAGCAAGCCACTTAACCAAAAATATAATGGAATACCATAAAGTTTTTGGTTTGTTTTTGAATTATCTAAAACGTTATTAAAATATTGATTTTTATCAAAAGATTTATCCTGTTCCATCATTTCACTTAAGTCTGTAAGTAATCCTTTCTTCACATACTTGTCCGCAGGTAAGCTGTCTAGTACAATCACATCRGAYCCTTTACCWGMTAAMAATTCTGTATTCACCTTACTAATCGTTTTCTCTATGGAGGTCTCATCTATCTTTGATCCTCCTCCTTTGGATCCACTTTCATCTGATCTACTTTCTGGAAATGCTCCTTTTATCTGGATGTCTATTTTAGGATTYTTTTGTTCATATAGTTTCTCKGCMTRTTTTAGGRACCTWGTRTCMCYTAAAGTCGAYACTTCGACTATCGTTTTTCCATCTTTTGTTTTTCTTTCACCTTTGCTATYACTATTTCCRCAACCTGCCATRMAGCTGATTGATAGACTTGCTACTARCATCATACAAACCTTTTTCATTTTAAATTYTCTCCTTATTTTTGTTATTTTACGTATTCACGTTGAACTTCACACACTTTTTCTCATCTACCCAAACAAACAATAATACTTCGGAAACTCTATTGGGATAGATTTAGAGGGCGAGTCTGTATTTATAGGAAATCGGAATGGTTCCTTGAGCTCAAGAAGTAGAATAAGAGAAACTGCCGTCCCATTTTGTGCAGTTTCTCTTATTTGTTAGGATTTTCTATGAAACCGTGCACCATTGTCACCATGTATGACATGGTTTATTGAATATGTCCCTGAGTAATTACATTTATTTTTTGATAGCAGTTAGCACTATACTGCTACATAACCTCAGAATCATTTTATTTCGCTTCAATTTTAATCCTTGTTTTGCTAGTTATTTATATTTTTGCTTTAATTGCTACTACTTGTTGTGAAATATATACAGCTTATTCGTTTATATATGTTGTCACTCGGTTTTGAATCAGTACTGCTACATCCTTAGCTGATTTTTGACCACTAAAGTAGGACTTGGACTCCTCTGCAATAATGGATTCAACTTTAGTGCCTTCTGAAGCTTGGACGCTTATTTCAGCAACCATTTTCTCTAATTCTTGTATATCATTCTCGGTAACGTTAATATCACCATCTGGATCCTCAATTTTTCCTTTTTCCTTCAGTGCTTTGATTTGTTGTTCATATACAGCTTTATGAATTGGAAAGTTACTTGGAACGCGACTTGAAATGTCATCTGAATAGTCACACCATTTCTTTTGGATCTCCTCAGATATTAAAAATTTAAGAAAATCCCATGCTTGCTTTTTAACTGGAGATTTCGCATTTATACCTACTGTTGTTTCAGGTGTAAATGCAATTCCCCTTTTTTGCCCAGCTATATGTGGGCTTTGATACGTTTTTGCCCCTGTTATATCCAATCTATTTCCAAAATTGAAATAATTTTTTACCGACATGATTTGCATTGGAGAAAAATATGTTTCTTTTACAGGCAGGCCGTCTTCAGTGATTATTTTCTCGYCATACATCTTCTTTACGTTTTCCAACATCTGTACAAATAAATCAGACTGAAAATTTGCTTTTCCACTTGCTTTATCTACTAACTCAGCGTAATGATCTTGCACCAGAAGTTTCAACATATATTCTGGCTCTATACCATTCATAACATGTTTAAGTGGTCCTTTGTTTACTAATTCTTTTCCGATACTTGTGAATTCACTCCAAGTCCACTCTTTGTCATTTATTTTCACTCCAGATTGTTGTATCGCTGTATCGTTCCCCAGCAGTCCGCTTAACCAAAAATATGCTGGAATAC
>NZ_JBFTMA010000259.1:0-5429 GCF_056396725.1 Bacillus sp. 05T31 | reverse complement strand
GGATAATCGTTATTTTGTTACTTTCAGCGGATACGCAAATGAGAAAGCACCACAAACAGATGATGAGTTTTATGATTTCGCTGAAAATCTATCAATCCCTAACGTGACAGATTTTCTAAACAAAGCGGAGGCAATTTCAGATATCAAAACATACAAAATTCCTTATCAAGTACGTCGGCGATTTGATTTARTTAATCATTTACCAGAAGGSTTGTTAGTAGTCGGWGATGCACAATGTCGTTTTGATCCMGTTTTYGGKCARGGAGTTTCAGTTGCGGCTATGGAAGCTCACCAATTGCAGTTGCTTTTACAACGGAGACAAAGGCTTGATAAAGCATTTACACAGCAGTTTTATAAAGAAACTGCTAATATCATACAAACTCCTTGGGAAATGACTACAACGGAAATATCACGTCATCCTCAGTTAAAAAGAAAATTAACGATAAAGCAAAAATTTCAGCTATGGTATACGAAACAAATATATCAACTATCTGCAAGTGACTCTGACGTTTATATTCGATTAGTAAGAGTGATGAATTTAATTCGTAGTCCATTTCACCTATTTCATCCGAAAGTGCTACTCGCTGTATTACTGATGCGAAAGAAATAGCAGGAAAATAATCGGTTAAAAAAGAATATATAACAGTTAGTAGATATAGAAGGAGTAAGCGAGATGAAAATATACATAGAACAATTAAAGAAACAAGACGCTGAAGATTTATTTAACTTTGAACTCACGAACAAATCATTTTTTGAAACAATGGTACCAAGTCGTGGCTCTAATTATTACGTGTATGAATACTTTCAAAAGCAACTTGACGAACTATTAAAAGAACAAACTGAGGGGATTTCTTATTTTCATCTCATACGTAATACAGAAAAAGAAATTGTAGGACGTATCAATTTAGTTGATGTAGATAAGAAAAAACGAATTGGGTCGTTAGGCTACCGAGTTGGAGAGAATTTTACAAAAAAAGGAGTTGCAGCATCATCTGTAAAATTGATTTTGGCTCAAGCAAGAGTCTATGAAATTAATGAAATACATGCTATGACAACAACAAATAACATAGCTTCACAAATTGTATTAGAAAAGAACGGATTTTCTCGTGAAAAGGAAGCGGAGACAACTACTGTAGATTTAAACGGGGAAAACGTAAATTTCGTACATTATATTTGGAGGACTACTAAGGGTTAAAAATAATAGGGAGGGACATGTACATGAAGGATTTACGTTATCCAATAGGTCGATTTACTTACGTAGGAACTATTACAGAAGAAATAATTGATAAATGGATTCAAGAAATAGAGGATTTACCTAATGAACTAGCAAGAGCGATAAAAGATTTAGATCAGAAGCAGTTAGATACACCGTATCGCGTCGGTGGATGGACTGTTCGCCAAGTTGTTCATCATGTTGTTGATAGTCATATGAATAGCTACATACGCTTTAAATTAGCACTGACAGAAAAGAATCCAACTATTAAACCGTACAAAGAAGAAAAATGGGCAGAGCTACCTGACTCGAAATTACCAGTAGATGTTTCACTTGTAATGCTAGATTCATTACATAAAAGATGGATTAACTTATTATATTCTTTAGAACCRGCAGATTTAGAAAAGACATTTAATCATCCTGAATCAGGAGAAACRAAACTTGCTGCTGCAATTGGACTATATGCATGGCACGGTCGTCATCATACAGCTCATATTACTTCTTTAAGAGAGCGTTTAAATTGGTAACATTAGAGAAGGCGACAGAAATTGATGCAGCAGTTTTATTTCAAATGCAAATAGACTCATTTAGTCCTTTATTAAATAAATATAAAGACTATGAAACAAATCCAGCAAATGAATCTATTGAAAAAACTATTTTAAGAATAAATAATCCGAGCAACAACTTTTATAAGATGATAATAGATTCGAACCTTGTTGGAGCGATATGTATATCCCAAAAAGAAAGACCTTATAAATTTTGGATCAGTCCAATGTTCATTCATCCAATCTATCAAGGGAAAGGAATCGCTAAGAAGGTACTTATTTTAATTGAAGAGATGTTTCCAGAAGCACGGAGTTTTGAACTTGCTACGATTTTAGAAGAAGAAAGAAATTGTTTTCTATACGAAAARATGGGRTATAWAAGAACRGAAKTWAWAAAGAAATTAAATGATAAARCWACWYTWATTTATTAYAAAAAAGAAAGGTAAAGCATTTGAAATACGCTTTACCTTTTTRTRYTRTTTTAGATTAAATATACAAAAATAATGCATATTCTTCCAAAATACTCGGGTTAGTAATTTCGATAATGAATAAAAATACAGAAAGGCGTTATTTCGTCGTATATGTTACTAACGCTTTTTGAATGCTTAAAATACTATCGTCACCTTTAAATTCTTTCGTAATTGGATCATCCATACTAGATACCCAAATTTTAAGCTCTGCATCTAAATCAAAATGCCCAGCTGTTTCAATGCTAAATTGTGTAATGCTTTTATAAGGAATAGAATGATACTCTGTTTTTTTACCTGATATTCCTTGTTTATCTACTAAAATAAGACGACGATTTGTAAATACGATTAAATCACGAATTAATTTATGAGCATGCTCAACTTTCTCATCGTCTAGCATAATTTTTTCTAAATCACGTTCAACGCTTTCTGTACTCGCACTTGATGCATTTCCTAAAATACCACTAAATAAACCCATATGAAATTCCTCCTTTATAATATGTGGAATGAGTTTCTTATATTGTACCATGCGAATGGCTAATAGATTATGACATTGCTTCAATAGTTTTTTGTTATTATTGCAACTAATTTATATAACCTCATCCTAAAATCTTGTGCTAACATGTAATTAAGAAAACAGAAGTAGAGGGATTAAGCATGAAGAATATCGGTTTAGTATTAGAAGGCGGCGGRATGAAAGGRTTATATACTGCAGGAGTACTCGARTATTTTATGGAAAGGGACTTATTYTTTCCGTATGTAGTCGGTGTATCCGCTGGAGCGTGTATGGGAGCAACATATTTGTCRCGTCAAAAAGGAAGAAATAAGAAAGTAAATACAGAGCTAGTAGCAGATCACAGGTATATATCTTATCGAAACTTAATTAGAAAACGTGAATTATTTGGAATGGATTTTTTATTTGATGAAGTACCAAACAAAATTGTACCGTTTGATTTTCAAACTTTCCTAAATTCAAATGAACAGTTTGTAATCGGAACGACTGATTGCGAATCAGGACAAGCAGTTTATTATAATAAAATAGAACACGGAAATGATATTTTAAAAATTATTCGTGCATCAAGCTCTGTGCCGTTTATAGCACCTGCTGTAGAATATGATAATCGAAAATTGTTAGATGGAGGGATTATAGATCCTATTCCAGTATTAAAAGCGCAAAATGATGGTTACCAAAAGAATGTTGTTATTATGACAAAGCCGGATGGATACGAGAAGCAGCGGAATAAATTTTCTGGGCTGGCTAAAATGTTATATAGAAAATATCCGAATATCGCACAATCTTTAGTAGAACATTATCGTTTTTATAATGAGACGATAACTTATATGAATCAAATAGAACAAAAAGACAATTTTTATATCATTCAGCCTAGCGTACAGCTTCCTATAAGCGGAATAGAAAGAAATAAAGAAAAACTCGTTAATTTATATAATCTCGGCTATACAGATGCTCAATATCATTATGAAAAATTATTAAATTGGATAGAGAAATAAAGGGGTGGAAAGTTGCTATTAGGTAAAAAGGTTATTTTTAATGAATTGCAGAAAATGCATAGTCCKCTRYWTAAACCRTTTCCGAATTGTGACMTTCGAAAARTACGAAAAGATTWTAAWAATATRTTTACAGAAGATGATTGCATAAGYKCTGATTTAAATTATTATTGGATGCATACAGCAGGTACTTTAAGTTACATACTTAATAACAACGAAAAGGAGATTGTGTTTGATCAAATAAAGTGGCTAAAGAAATCGTTTTTTGAATGTTTTCCGCAATATCGTTTTATAGAAACAGAAATTGTGAAGTATCCCATTTTGTATAGAGATTTCATGAATTATGAGAAGGCCCGGAAACTATTACTGTATTATCTTACTGAATAAAAATAAAAACGTACAAGTTATGCTGCTTGTGCGTTTTTTTGTTCATAAAAAATACAATTTTAATACCTTGTTTATATAGGGATTCTAATACGAAGAAAGAAGTACATATAGAATGATGTAAAGGAGGGAGAGGCGTTTAGATACCGTTTTCCTTTAATCCATTATCCAATTCGAATATAGTTAGTTATTTATGATAAAATATTTCGAGTGAAATCAAGTACTTATTATATCCAGTATTAAATAAGTTAAGCCAGGAGGAACAATAGTAACATGGAAAACGTGTCAAATATAGATAAATTGGAATCAATAAAATCTTTACAATCGACAATTCGTAAACTTGAAAATGCTTTTTCACAGATGACTCAAAAAGGAGCAAATACTACCTTAGTRAAAAAAAGGCTTAAAGCCGTTTGYATAGGGCTAGCAGTGTTAGAGAACGTGTGGAATCAAGAAAGTCATCGGTATAGCCAAGAAGAGTTAGCAGAAGCTCGTAATRTCCTTGCTGGTTTGCTYCCATCAATTGAGAGAGCCTATGATAAGTCTAAGGCTGGTAGTCCTCAAAGAACACTTTTAGAAAGAAGAATAAAAGCGTTGGAACTTTCTATTCAGGCAATTGATAAACCTTCTAAATAAATAACTCATCTAAATACATAACATACTAATCCTAAATTTTATAAAAGCAATCTAGTGAAAAGAAAGAAATACAAAGGAGGCAGATGGGTGACTTCAATAATTAGTCCWAAGTTAGAGGARCTTAATAATCAATTRAAAAWMGGAAACGAGAAAGCWWTTTATACTTTTTTGCATGAAATAAAGTCAAATAATACGCCAYTAATAGAACAATGTCCTGTAGAAAATCAGTATAAGCTTATAACGTATATATGGTTAGGGGATCAAAAAACTGAAAACGTTTATGTATTCGGTAGTTTTCCTGGTTGGGATCTGTCTGTAAATCAACTACAACGGTTGTTACAGACAGATATTTGGTATGTAACGTTTAGGACGGATGAGAGTTTTATTTCAACGTACTATTTTTCAGTAAACGATTTTTTCGAAAATGATTGGATAAAGCGCAGTGAAAAGTACCAACTAGATCGATTTAATAAAAATACATTTGGAGAAGATGCCAATAAAGCGTCTGTGTTAAACATAGGAATGGAAGTACAGTATAGCAGTCGTTTTCCTTCAGATCATTATCCATCTGGAAAAATTGAAACATATTCTTTTCATAGTACGATTTTAAATGACACACGTAAAATTTATATTTATACGCCTCATGACTATTCTCACACTTCACATCTTCAAGAACTT
>NZ_JBFTMA010000258.1:0-5431 GCF_056396725.1 Bacillus sp. 05T31 | reverse complement strand
CTTCATCACCATCATTAAAAATTAAGTCAAGATTTTCTAAAACATTAATTTTAGAGAGTTCTTCTTTTAATTTTTTTATACTTTCACCTTCTGAATTTATTATAAACGTTATAGGTTTAATATCATTTTTTTTCCCAGACACATGGAACTTTTTTACTAAATCAAGAATAACTCTCGGAGTAGAATAATTTATTCTTGATAAATAAAAAATGTGAGATTTTGTATTTGGTTTAATATTTTTTATAGATAAATAGTTTTTTAAGAGATTAATATATTTTGCCCTTCCATATATACGTTCAATGATAGCAGCTTCATTTTTTTGGGAGTTCTCTGTTAAATAATCAATGAACCGTCGCTTTGTAATCTGTCTGGAATCCACTTCTTTTTTTATTGCCAATTCGTTTATACGAAAAATAGCATTCGATAAAAACATCATTTCACTTTCAACTTTATTAATACTAAAGTTTTGTTCAATAATATCAATTAACTTTGCTTTAGCATCCTCAAACTCATCAGCATTTGAAAAATTTAAATGCTTTAAAAATTCTTCTGCTAAACCTACATCCCACTCTTTATTTACTAAAATGCTTTGCGCCTCTGTGTAGTTTAGAATTTTATTCAATTCTTCAGTTGTTTTGATTAAAACATTATTATTCGGGGTTTCAAAATTTCCGATTCCAAAATAACAAAATAAAGTATATTTTGTATTCCATGGTTTTTCCTTTACATAATTTTCTTCAAAATGCTTAAACATTAATGCTATCGGTTTTTGAATAGCTGAAAGAGTAAACTTCTTTGCTGAATGGTACTTATATTGAACCAATTCTTCCTCTTTTGCTGTAGATATATCTAAATCTTCTATGCCTTCAATTGTAAAAACTGCATCATAATCTGCAACTTCTAATATTTTGATTGCTGTTTGTATAAATTGATATGTAAACCCTAAAATACCTGCATCTGCACTTCTATTAGACAAATTTATCCTCTCCTTCACCTATTCTCTTTTTTCTTTTTTCTTTAAAAGTCTTTATTGAACGAAAGAACACCCAAATTTAATAAATTCTAAGCACTCTTTAAATTTCACTTTCGTTTGCCATCAGCTATCGGTAAATGCAGCTTTGGAATAAAGTTTGATTAAAAATAATTTAGAACTCTTCAATTGAAGAATTAAAGCATCGTAATTTTTGATAAATATCGCAATTTTATTCAAAACATCACGTCTTTCTTACAACCGTCGTGAATCTGTTTAAAAACCACATTATCCTCTTTAATTAACTAATGTAATAAATCACTATCTTTTAATCTACTTAATTTCATGTGCAAACTATTCATTGAACTTTCCAACGATTACTTGCCTTTCGCGGTGTCATAATCGCATATAACATAAACAACATATACAGTACTCTTTGTTAGTAATAAATGACATATAAATTATCCTACGTTGTTTATAAAGAACATTCAACCCATAATATATCATTTAAATAAAAAATATTAATATACTTATAAACGATTCTACTATATTAAAAGTTACATCATAAGGTGTTTCTTTCTCTTGGTTTGAAACTGAAAAAAAAGCTAGCTGCAAATCCTAGTTTTTTCTTATTATTTATATATTAAAAAATATTATATACATCAATAAACAACTAATAATCCACCAACAATAATCACTTTTCCTAAACAAGTGATTATTGTTCCCTAAATATCCGAATGATATCTTTATAATTTGCCTTTAATTCAAATCTTTCCAAATCCCCTACTACATAAAACTCCTCTTTCGCACAGGTAACGGCAACATTTAATAAATTCGGCTTTTGACATGGCTACTCCGCTGCTCCATCAGTATCCATATCTGTCTCTGTAACAAAATCACAATCTTCTCCTCTTTTTCTTGAAAGGTGTGTAAAGTACCAACAGATTAGTTGAGGTTAATTTAACTGGATTCTTTCTAGTTTTATTTATCTCCCTTAGTTTTAGGATTTATTGAACATCAAACTGTCCTAATTAACCCTAGACAATATAATAAACACTTCTAACCATTCCACCACTGAGTTTCACTAGATCGAGTAAGACATAGAAAACAAATTGGCTTCTGATTTCCCTCTTCTAAAACACAAATATAAGAATCATAGTCATATTTTCATTAGATACTATTATCACAAAAAGGAGAGAAGAACGTTGCAGAAACTAAATGAACAAAAAAGAAATAAGGAAGGCAATAAGAACTCACTAAAAAACGATTAAGACGGACTTAAATAATATGAAACACCCACTTAATAAAGCAATTATAAAAGCCTTTTATGAATAATGATTTCGATTTATAGACAAAAAACAAGACGATTAGAAATACCGTCTTGTTTAATTTCCAATCATGATTATATTAAAAAACAACAATYAAATTAATTCTTTTAAATCCAAACCATTCATCCTACCCAAATTAATTTTAATAAAATGATGACTTTTATAAGATTCAAATAACGTAGAAAAAATATCTCCAATTGGATATTCATTTACCCCCTTTTTAGCTGTAAATTCATAATCTAATTTAAGAAGCTCGCTATGTAGTTTTTTGAAACCACTACTTGGAAAAACGTCATAATTAAACGCATAATCATATTCCCCCAAACGAAAAAATTGATCCAAATCAAGAGTACCATATTCTAAATCGGCATCTTGCCCATTCGATTTCTTCATCAAAAATTTTAAAGAATCTGTTCCAATTTTTATTAAATGCTCCCCCCAACTTGTATGAAGCATTTCAAAATGACGAATATGTTCGTCTTCTAATTTAAGCCCTATTATAAGCTCTTCCAATCCTATTAAACCACCATACGACAAATGATTAAAGGAGTTCGTTTCACTTGCATCTTCATTATTCATACACCAGTTTTTATAAGAAATTTCATATGGATTCATCCCAACAATAATCAGTGAATTAGGATATGGCGTGTCCAATTCAGGCCAAGAACGAGAAGTAAAACAAAAGCCATGAATATTTTTTTCTTCCATTACCTGTGCAACATAACTAGATATATAATTCATTTTCGATTTTTCTTCTTCAGTTTCCCCCGCACTCAAACCGCGCACAACTGAATTATCATTCCACGCAATTTTAACAACCTCAAAATTACTTTGGGAAAAATAATGACTTTTAAAATTCATAATATCAGTTTCACTAGGCATCCAAAGTTCCAGTTTCAGACTATCAATATTCCTCTCACTTGAAAACGTTGGAACAAAGGCTATAACCCTCTTATTTTCCACTAAAAGTGTGTGAAGAAAAGCCTCTCGCACTGTTCTTACTTCCATAGGTGAAATTAATACGTTAACAAAGTCATCCTTTCCCATAGTAGGAAATAAAGATACAAGATGATGATTATATGCTAGCAATTCAGTGAATGCCTGTCTTTCAGTTTGTTTAGATTTCTTTAGTTCAATTACACAAATCCCTGGTTCTTCTATATTCATACCTAAAAAATCTGTGCGAATAGTTGAATCCCCACTTTTTTTTAGCAGAACTTCTTCCCCTATTAAATCCATATTTTTAACATATTTAAGCGTTTCGTATAACCTTTCCAAAATAACTTTCTGAAATAGTTTACTCGGATCAATAGATATATCAAAATCAATATCCACTTTAGGTATCTCACCAGTTATTAACTCAGAAAAACCCCCCCTGTTATTCCAAATGTAGTTTTGGATCTTCTTTTCATCGAAAACTATCATATCTTCTCCCCCAAAAATATATTTATTGACAACACATTTTTCATTTTAATTGATAGCCTACTAGTAAGCCATGATTTATGCCGAAAGTTACTTATTTTCAAATATATATATTCAATTCTTCGTAGGAAACGGTCCTTAAAGGTGATCTCTTCTATATATTGATACATAAATGCATTATAATGATTAATGCCAAGAGTACAGAAAGAAGGAGAAAATTTGGTTATGTTGTAGAAATTGATGTTAAATTAGTTGTTGATGTTCTTTCGTTACTAGGTGTTATATATAAGCTGAAAACGTGAATAAGACTAATAGCCTAAAAAAAAGAGCTAGAGGAGCAAACTAATAACCTAAAAATAGTACTAGCAGGTCAAACTAATAAAATTACACGGGAGTTAGGTGAGAAAAACCTTAACGCTATATAGATGCTATTAGCGTAGAAAGAGCAAAATGGATAAATACCATGAAGGATAGGTTTAGTGAATATAATAAAATTATTTACATGCAAATGACTGAATTTAGTAGATGGAAGGTACACTGCTTAACTACTAGTGATGAAAAAGTTCGAGTAGTAATAAGGGGTCAACTTATTAAGATTCAGTGCATAGGTACTCAAATAAGATTATTATTAAACCCAACAGAACTTATTTCTCAAAATATAATTAAACTACAAAATTCTTTTGCGAGTGGATTAAGTTCAAAGGATAATATTCCTAAGTTTTAATTTAAATATGGGGCAAGATTAATGATAGACCTAGCATATTTTCATCATGTGTACTACAAGCCGAATGGAAGAGAATAAAAAGGGCGAAGAGATGGATGACGATACTTTGAATAGTATTTATATGAGCGTAGCGAAGAAGTTAGATAAAGAAATATATAACAAGTATTTTAACCAAACAAAAAGCTAAGGCACTCATTTTTGGAGCAACCTGTCCGATTAAGTTATGAACATAATTATTGTTAGAATTACATTTTTTATATTCTTGTGAATGGAAAATAAACAGACACCTTTATATTAGGCATTGGACATTTAGAGACGTGGTTTTTATAGTTTCCTATATGACCAAGCAATGGAAGTTTAGGCAGCAAGACCTAGACATGAAATTATGGAGCATTTCAAAACAGAAGAAGTAATGGAAGCTACTGCACAAATTGTGGAGCATACTCCTGAAATAGAACTAAATTTAAAGGCAGGCCATATTTCTGTGAAGGCCTTACTTGCAGATTTTGGAGACCCTATTCATATTGCGAAAGTTATTGATAAATATGTATTGATAATTGAGGCGGATACACTTACGTTCGAAAAAGATTTCTCTCCAATTGAATTTTTGAAGCCGGATGGACTGGAAAAATTTGTAGAGCGAAATGCGAAGAAGTCGTGAAATAAAGGAGTTTAGATAGTTTTTGTGAGGGATGTTTTGATCATAAAAACAGTGCTATTTAAACGTTTGTGATCTTTTGTGTGATTAAATTCTATGCTCTAATACATGTTACCTAAACCGTAACTTCAATTTTCAAATCAAAAAGACAATGAGCTTTTTACTGAACTGCACCCCAATTGTTAGACACAGTCTAACAATTGGGGTGCAGTTTTTTTATGACTAAATTCACTTCACAAGACAATATGAATGCAGTCATACGTTCTCAAGGTGTCTCAGCAGTCTCTAGATAGTTTTTTGGGGCCATTTCCCCTCAACCTCTACTGTCT
>NZ_JBFTMA010000257.1:0-6457 GCF_056396725.1 Bacillus sp. 05T31 | reverse complement strand
GCCAAGTGACTTGAATGTAGAACGTCTCGTTCAGTTGATGAAACAAGATAAAAAAGCAAATGCTGGAACAATTCATATGGTGCTTATGCAGGAATATGGGGGAGTGAATGTCGTATCTATTTCAGATGAGACTGTTCATATTGCGTTAGAAGCATTTCAAAAGGATATGGTGTAAAAAAGTCATAGAACAGGTATGAAATGCATATTTAAAGGTATTCTCGTAATGGTGACGGTTATGATTAAAGATGACAGTAAGACATTATAAATCATATCAATGACTGGGGGAAGAAAAGTGAGAGTAAAAGAGCAATTGTTAACTTTGAGAGCATATGTACCTGGGAAAAATATTGAGGAAGTAAAAAGAGAATATGGATTGTCAAAAATTGTAAAACTAGCATCGAATGAAAATCCGTTTGGCTGCTCTGCGCGTGTGACAGAAGCATTAACTTCGTTAGCTAATCAATATGCACTCTATCCGGACGGGGCGGCATTTGAGCTTCGTGAGAAAGTAGCAGAGCATTTAGGTGTAAAAGCGGAACAACTTTTATTTGGTAGTGGGCTAGATGAAGTCATTCAAATGATTAGTCGTGCTTTGCTACATAATGGAACAAATGTTGTAATGGCGAACCCTACGTTCTCGCAATACCATCACCATGCTGTTATTGAAGGAGCAGAAGTTCGTGAAGTACCACTTAAAGATGGCATTCACGATTTAGATGCAATGTTACAACAAGTAGATGAGAAAACGAAAATTGTATGGATTTGTAATCCGAATAATCCGACAGGTACATATGTAGAAAAACAAAAATTACTTTCATTTTTAGAATCAGTTCCAAAGTCAGCGCTCGTTATTATGGACGAAGCATATTATGAATATGCTGGGGCAAAAGATTATCCGCAAACATTACCTCTTCTTGAAAAGTACGAAAATCTTATGGTGCTACGCACATTCTCAAAAGCATATGGATTAGCTGCTTTTCGTATTGGATATGCGATTGGTGATGCAAAGCTTATTGGGCAGCTAGAGGTAGCAAGACTACCATTTAACACATCAACTATCGCCCAAGCGGTAGCRTTAGCGGCAATAGAGGATCAACAGTTTTTACAAGAGTGTGTGAAGAAAAATGCCGGAGGATTAAATCAATATTATGCATTTTGTAAGGAATATAACGTATTCTACTATCCATCTCAAACGAATTTCATTTTCTTGAAACTTGGTATACCTGGTAATGAAGCTTTCGAACGATTAATGAAAAAAGGATATATCGTTCGTTCTGGTGCAGCATTTGGTATGCATGATGGTATTCGTATTACTGTTGGATTAAAAGAAGAAAATGATGAGATTATTGAATTACTTACGGAACTTGTAAAAGAACAAGTGAAGAAAGAAGAAACGTATTCTTAAGAAATGGTGGAGGCTCCTGTTACAGGAGYCTTTTTCATTTGAACTGCAATAAGGGGAGTTGTTTGCACGTTCAAGAAAGAAAACGTTACAATAGAAGTAGACGTATAAGAAGAACTATTGTACATATAACTTATTTAAAATGTGAGGAGGATACAGTTTGAAACTAGTAGGACGAAAAAATAGTTTGAATGGGAAAATTGTTGTTCCAGGTGATAAATCTATTTCGCATCGCTCTGTTATGTTTGGAGCGATAGCGGAAGGGACGACGAAAGTATCAAATTTTTTATTAGGAGAAGATTGTTTAAGTACAATTGCATGTTTTCAAAAACTAGGTGTCCAGATTGAACAGTTTGGTAACGATGTCACGATTTACGGTAAAGGATTACATAATTTACAAGAACCGAAAGAAGTATTAGATGTGGGGAATTCAGGGACGACTATTCGTCTTATGCTTGGGATTTTAGCAAATACGCCGTTCCATAGTACGATAATTGGTGATGCATCAATTGGAAAACGTCCTATGAAACGTGTTACAGACCCGCTTATTAAGATGAATGCTCAAATTGATGGTAGAGAAAACGGACAATATACACCTTTATCTATTCGCGGTGGTAAGGTAAAAGGTATGCATTACCATACACCAGTAGCAAGCGCACAAGTGAAGTCAGCAGTTTTACTTGCGGGTTTGCAAGGGGAAGGGATTACTACGGTAACAGAGCCTATGCAATCTCGTGATCATACGGAAAGAATGTTGCGTGCATTCGGTTGTACCGTAGATGTTAATGGACGGACTGTTTCATTACAAGGTGGACAACAACTTAAAGGTGCAGACGTAGAAGTTCCAGGAGATATTTCTTCGGCGGCATTTTTCTTAGTAGCTGGTGCAATTGTCCAAAATAGTAAGCTTGTATTGGAAAACGTTGGTTTAAATCCGACGAGAACAGGGGTTTTAGATGTATTAACAAAGATGGGTGCACTTATTTCTATCGATCATATTAGAAATGAAGAGTTTGAACCGTGCGGGGATATTACGATTGAAACATCTAAACTAAAAGGAATAGAAATTGGTGGAACTCTTATTCCAAGATTAATTGATGAAATTCCTGTAATTGCTTTATTAGCAACGCAGGCAGAAGGAATTACTGTTATTAAAAACGCTGAGGAGTTAAAAGTAAAAGAAACAAATCGTATCGATACGGTTGTAGATGAATTAGGCAAATTAGGTGCGAAGATTGAAGCTACACCAGATGGTATGATTATATATGGTAAACAAAGTTTAAAAGGAAATACTGTTAATAGTCACGGCGATCATCGTATTGGGATGATGCTTGCAATCGCATCGTGTATTATAGATGGAGAAGTGAAAATAGAGAATAGTGATGCGGTCGCTGTATCGTATCCGGAATTTTTCGAACAATTAGCTGCGCTATGAGAGAAAGTATAGGAAGAGGTAGCTCACTCAAAAGGTTGCGTTCTTACACCTAGTTGCTTATGATAAATGAACAGAAGAGAATATTTTTTGAATTAAAGGAGACGTTTATGCAAAAGTTTGAACAGGCTGTTTCTTATATTGAAAACGGTGAAGCAGAAAAAGGATTACAATTATTAAAAGAACAACTACGAGTTGCTAATGATGAAGAGAAGTATGATATCGCTCGTTACTATCATACACTTGGGTTTATGGATGAGGCGTTAGCAATTACTGAAGACTTACGCTTGCTATATCCGGAAGAAAGTGAATTTACGGTATTTTTAGCAGAATTATATATTGATTTAGATAAAGAAGATGAAGCGATTGAAGTGCTTCATGATATTCCAGAAAACGATGATTTATATGTTCAATCGTTATTACTTGTAGCGGATTTATTCCAAATGCAAGGTTTTGATGATGTAGCAGAACAAAAACTATTAAAGGCGAAAGAAATGATGCCAGACGAACCTGTTATTACGTTTGGGTTAGCAGAATTATATAGTAGTAAAGGTGAAGAGCAAAAGGCGATCACTTATTATGAATCGTTACTAGCAGAACATAAAGTTATGGGTGGTGTTGTCATTGCGCTTCGTCTAGCAGAAACTTTAAGTGCTATTGGAAACTGGGAAGAGGCAATCTCTTACTATGAAGCGGGGTTAGAAGAGCAAAAAGATATTCACTCATTATTTGGATATGCCTTCACATTATACCAAGGAGAAGAATATCAAAGAGCAATTGGTGCTTGGCAAGAATTAAAAGAATTAGATCCTGAATACGCATCGTTATACATGTATTTAGCGAAAAGCTATGAAAAAGAAGGCATGCTTCAAGAAAGCTATGAAACACTTCAAGAAGGAATTAAAGTAGATGAGCTGTCTGTTCCTTTCTATGTAGAATTAGCGAATATTGCGGCGAAATTAGGTAAAATAGCGGAGGCAGAAGAAGTGCTTCAAAAAGCGCTGGAGCTAGATCCGGGACATTTAGGTGCGAYATTAAAATATGCGTATATTTTAAAAGAACAAGAGAAATACGAAGAGCTAATTGCAGTTGTAGAGCGTGCAATTGACAGTGGAGAACCAGATACACAACTACTTTGGGATCTTGCATTTGCAAAAAAACAATTAGAAATGTATTCGGATGCATTAAAACACTATGAAAGTGCATATACTTCTTTTAAGAATCATCCAGATTTCTTGGAAGAGTACGGTTATTTCTTATTAGAAGAAGGAATGCGAAAAGAGGCGAAAGAAGTATTTACGCAGTTAATACAACTAGACCCGACACAAATTCATATTGAAGAATTGTTATATAATTTAGAGGATTTTTCATAAGTTGGAAGGAAACTGAATGCCGCTTCTTGAATCTAAAAAGAAAAGAGAAAGACAGAGGAGGGACTTAATCGCTATGAATACCCCTGTTTCTGTAAACGAGAAGAAGGATTTTGTAAAATGGTTTTTGAATAATTACCAACTGAAACAGCGTGAATGTGTATGGATTTTGAATTATTTAATGAGTCACGATCAATTAATGCATAAAGTCCACTTCGTAGAACATGCAAAATATTGTCCGCGTGGCTTAGTAATGTCAGCAAATTGTGTGAAAGACACACCGTTTCACTTTTTCAAACAAAATGTAATGACAACAGATGCAGAAAAATCGTTTCATGATATTCGTTTGAATCGAGATGAGGATATTTATATTCAGCTTAATTTTAAATCATCGTTCCAAAATGCAAACTATGTAGCTGTATTAGAAGAAAACCCATATTTGCCAAAGCATATTGAAGTGAATGAAAAAGATCGATTGCTTGCAGAACGATTTTTAGAAGAAAGTGTATTCTCATTTAGAAGAGAACGTCTTTTGAAACAAATTGATGAAGCTTTGGATAAGCAAGATAAGGAAGCATTTCATAGGTTAACAGCAGAGTTRAAAATTTTATAGAATTCATTTTGATTATGTAATCTTTACGAAATTCAGACTTTTTTAAGAAAAACTACTTAATAATAGGTAGTTTTTCTTTTTTTACCTCTTTTAGTATGGTTTAATATATATAAAGTGAAAGTTCTGTTATTTCGAATGGAGGAGGGGAGAAGAGGTGAAATGGATTGTAAAAGATGTAGAACAGTTTGAGCAAGCGAGGGAGTATGTAGATACAGGGATTATACCCCTTTTGTCTATTTCGGCAGCAAAAGAAATGAAAATGGTTGTAGAGCAAGGTGAATTTATTGAGGCTTTGAGTATGGAGTTGGAAAGGGAGTATAAAGGAAGAGTGCTTTTACTGCCCGCATTTACGTATTTGGTAGAGAGCCAAAAGAATGAAAAAGACCGTTTGCAAGAATGGACAGATCATTTGCAAAGGCAAGGTTTTAAGCATATTGCCTATGTGACAAGTGACTTTTCATGGAAAGAAGATATGAGAGATGTGCAGGGTGATTTATTTTGGTTTCCATCGTTATCATTAGAGCAATTTAGTGACCAAGCGAAAAGTTCTTATTATTATGAGTAGTATGATATTGACCTATACAAGAGGGTATTATATCATGATAGTGTCCTAGTTTTTATTTTTTATATAATTTTTTCACGAGGGGACAATTTCTGATAGAGGGGGGAAATTTTCGTGAGCGAGAAAGAACATCGTGTGTCAAGAAGACAGTTTTTAAATTACACACTTACAGGGGTAGGAGGCTTTATGGCGGCGGGTATTTTAATGCCGATGACGAGGTTTGCGCTTGATCCGGTGTTAAGAAAAGAAGCGGGAACAGATATGGTTGCTGTTGGACAAGTAAAGGATATTACAACAGAGCCGAAGCGCTTCGATTTTAAGGTGAAGCAGGTTGACGGGTGGTACAAGTCTGAAGAGCCAAAATCTGCTTGGGTGCATAAAGATGAAAGTGGAGAAATTGTTGCGTTTTCGCCAGTATGTAAACATTTAGGTTGCACAGTGAACTGGAATTCGGACAAAGCACATCCTAATCAATTCTTTTGCCCGTGTCACGGGGGACGTTACACAAAAGATGGGATGAACATTAAAGGCACACCGCCTCTTGCTCCGCTTGATGTGTACGAGTCTAAAGTGAAAGATGGAACGCTGTATTTAGGAAAAGCGAAGCCAAGAGGGGGTGCAAAGTAGATGCTAAATAAAATTTATGATTGGGTGGACGAACGTTTAGATATTACACCGATATGGCGTGATATCGCTGATCATGAAGTACCTGAGCATGTTAACCCGGCACATCACTTTTCTGCATTCGTCTATTGCTTTGGAGGACTTACCTTTTTCGTTACAGTAATTCAAATTTTGTCCGGAATGTTTTTGACGATGTATTATGTGCCGGATATTAAAAATGCTTGGGAGTCGGTTTATTATTTACAAAATGAAGTAGCTTACGGGCAAATTGTTCGTGGTATGCATCACTGGGGTGCTAGTCTCGTAATTGTAATGATGTTTTTACATACACTCAGAGTTTTCTTCCAAGGTGCGTATAAAAAGCCTCGTGAGTTAAACTGGATTGTTGGTGTTCTTATTTTCTTTGTTATGTTAGGTCTTGGTTTTACCGGATATTTATTACCGTGGGATATGA
>NZ_JBFTMA010000256.1:0-9521 GCF_056396725.1 Bacillus sp. 05T31 | reverse complement strand
GTATAGAACGGTTGTGGTAAAGATTTTAACTTTGGAATAGATTGCTCAAAGAACTCTTTATCTTTTAATCCCCAACCGACAGACATTTGTTCCGTTCCTACGTAATCATTTAAATTAAAGTAACGATCATATCCAAGCGCAGGATACATTACGTCACGATTCCAAAACGTTTTATCGTTTGAATGGAAGACAGCAGAAGAATATCCGTATTTCTTTAATTGTTCTGGTGTGGCAGTGTATTCATTTGTTGCATGAGTAAAGAATACAGAACCACGGTCTAACGGATAAAGGGAATTTTCAACGATAAATTCAGCATCAGAAGTTTTACCTTGTCCCGTTTGATGATAGAAGTTATCGAAATAAAAACTATCTTTAATAAACTCATTTAAAAATGGAGTAATCTCTTTTCCATTTATTTTTTTATTAATAACAAAACTTTGTGTAGATTCCATTGAAATTAAAATTACATTTTTACCCTTTGCAGCTCCAAATAAGTTTTTATCAACTTGTTTATCTTTTGAGTCTGTATAGTTTTTAATTTCAGAGAACCCGTCTCCACTTGCAAATACACGCTCAGCTGAAGACTTAGATTGAAGTGTAATATCAAATAGATGATATGTGTATAACCCTAAATTTTTCACGACAGTTTGACGATCAAACGAGCGTGAGAACATTTGTGGTTTATATATAACTGAAACAACAATTTGTAGTGCTAATAATACTGTTACRCCGCTAAAGAAAGTTCGCTTCTCAGAGCGAGAAAGGGGTGTTTTATCACCAAATGATGGGAATTTACGCGAAATAAACATTAAAATAATTGCGTCTGCAAATAAAAGTAATGTTTTATACGTAAAGAGTTCTTTTATACTCGTCCCTAAGTCAGCCATATTATTTGTTTGGAATAAAACAGGGAAAGTAACAAAATCGTTATAGAACCCGTAAAACATTGCATTTCCAAATAAAATAAATGACAGTATAAAACTAATTACAATAATAATTCGGTTTCGGTACTTAGATGCAAGTAAAGCGAAACCAAAAAATAAAAGTAACGAAGCTAGTGGGTTAATAAAAAGCATAAACTCTTCAAAGAAGTTATCAATTCTAATATCAAATGCTAGCTTGTACACAATATATGTTTTTATCCATAATAAAACGACTGCAACTAGTGCAAATCGCAGTTTTGGAAACAGATTTTGTAGCATAATATACTCCTCTCCTAAAAGCATGACGGTTCTTGTGAGCCGGTTTGATTAGCGCCTCATTTTATATATACGAACAGTCCTTTGTTATTATGTTTATTATACTATGAGTATCATTATACGAAAATAAAAGAGAGTTGTGGGCTTTTTTATAATAATTGAGTAGAAAAAGGGCAGTGGGAGACAATAAAACGGAGTTTCTATGTATGATAATTATCGTGCGCAAAAAGAATCGAGTAATAAAACGGAGGTTATAATGCGAAAATTATTATATTTTATAGTATGCAGTAGTGTTATACTTTTTGCTTCACCGAGTGTGTCGGTAGCACAATATGATGCACCCCTTATGGAAGATGCCCTTTATTCTGTTTTATTTCCAAAAATAAATAAGGCAATTGAAAAACAATATGGGAGCTTGAAGCCTTATCAATGTCCTAAAATTATTAGTTTAAAAAAAGTGTATAGTGGTACATATTTATTTCAAGCGAGTATTGAAGTAACGAAGTATGAACAGGTTGGTGGGAAAATTGTTCCACCATTTGAGAAGGTAACGATTACATTTAATAACGAAGAGGGCGAATGGGAAGTGACAAAGGTTTCAGTAAAGCGCTTACCAAATGATACAAAATTAAACTGTAAAAAAACAATATAAAAAATTGTTTGACAAATAAAATGGTCCTTTGGTATTGTTAATAGCAACAATTAGATGTTTGAAAATTAAATAGACTTACCTCATCTACTCTCAAAGGTAGAGGCCGCGATAGGAAAGAGTAAGCTATGGGAGATTTAATGGAATCTGTGATCATAGGTTGAAAGGGACTATTGCCGAAATATAAGAATAACCATCTTATTCATATATTGGGACTGCATTGAATAAATGTAGTACTGTCATAAGATTTATTTTATGAAGAGCTATTTGGAGATGTTGATGCGGTTTCTTATTTTGAGGAGATAACAACTCGTTTATTTTTTCAATATATATTTTTCCTAATAAGAAACGCGTGTGAACATTGTTCCGCGCGTTTTTTGTCTATCTAAAAGCGTGCTGCAATGAATAGAAGATTGGGGTTATGAGTTTTAGAGGAAATAAGGGAGGAATTTAAATGTATTTACACGGCACAAGCCGAATCAATGGGCAAGGACACTTAGAAATTGGTGGGTGCGATACGACGCAGCTAGCAAAACAATACGGAACACCACTTTATGTATACGATGAAGAGTCTATTCGAGGAAAGTGCCGCGCGTTTCATCGTGCTTTTAAAGAAAGTGGTTTCTCTTATCAAGTAGCATATGCAAGCAAGGCGTTCTTGTGCATGGAGATGTGCCGAGTAGCTCGTGAAGAGAATATGTCTTTAGATGTTGTTTCTGGAGGAGAATTATATACTGCGCTCCAAGCTGGTTTTCCGGCATCGCGTATTCATTTTCACGGAAATAATAAAACAGAAGAAGAAATGATTATGGCTCTTCAGGCGAATATCGGTTGTTTTGTAGTAGATAATTTCTTAGAATTAGAAATCTTRCAYGATTTWGCAATGCAACATGGGAAATTTGTGAACATATTAATCCGTGTAACGCCTGGAGTAGAGGCACATACACACGAATATATAACAACAGGTCAAGAGGATTCGAAATTTGGATTTGGTGTTTCAAATGGTCAAGCGATGCAAGCAATTGAGCTTGCCTTGCAAAAATCAAATTATAATGTGCTAGGAATTCACTCGCACATCGGATCACAAATATTTGAAACGGCTGGATTTGTTCGAGCAATTGAAGTACTCCGCCAATTTTTAGAAGAAGTGAGAGAGCGAACACATTATGTGATGAAAGTATTAAATGTGGGCGGAGGTTTCGGTATACGTTATACGGATTCAGATACACCGTTAACACTTGAAACGTATGTGCACGCTGTAACAAGTACGATAAGAGARCARTTTACATTATGTGAATATCCGCTTCCAGAARTATGGATTGAACCAGGTCGTAGTATCGTAGGTGATGCKGGAACAACACTTTATACAGTCGGAGCGGTGAAAGAGATTCCTGGCATTCGGAAATATGTTTCAGTCGATGGTGGAATGACAGATAATTTAAGACCAGCTCTATACGGAGCCCGTTATGAGGCGATGTTGGCGAATCGAGGGAATGATAAGAATGAGGAACTCGTTTCGATTGCTGGGAAATGCTGTGAAAGTGGAGATATGCTGATTTGGGATATTAACTTACCGCAAGTTGCTTCTTCTGATTTACTAGCAATTTCTTGCACGGGGGCATATGGGTACTCGATGGCGAATAATTATAATCGTATTCGTAGACCAGCTGTCGTCTTTGCAAAAGGCGGGACGTCACAAATTGTCGTAGAACGTGAAACATATGAAAATATCATTGGGAACGATCGCATACGTATTAAAGAGCTGGTGTGAATGAGAAAGAAGGAGTTGTCTAGTAAAGGCAGCTCCTTTTAAAAAAATAAAAATAATTAAATATATCGGAAAACTAGGATTGAAAAAAATCAGAATTGTGATAAAATACAAATACAAAGCTTATCAAGAGAAGCTGAGGGAACTGGCCCTACGAAGCTCGGCAACCTGCTTATAGAAAGCAAGGTGCTAAATCCAGCAAAATGGAATCCATTTTGAAAGATAAGGTAAAATATATTACCGAACAGTCTTTTCGAAATGGGAAAGATTTTTTTTATGAATAAAAAGGGGGGGCTGTTTGCGTGAGCGTACGGGAGCATTTTGATGAAGTATCTGAGAAAATTCAAGCGATGCTTGCTGATATGAAATATGGTTCCATTACAATTGTTGTGCAAGATGGAAAAGTGATTCAATTAGAAAAAAGTGAAAAGGTTCGTTTAAAGTAAAAAGCGCTGACTAGAAAAACTAGAGGCGGTTTTAATCTATTTTTAATAGGTTAAAGCCGTCTTTTTGCTTTTACAGGGGGAAAAAACATGTTGACGTACGAAACGTGGAAAGAAAATAGTGTTTCATTTTCTGAAGAAGATGAAACGAAAGGCGCGCTATCAGTATTAAGTTGGGCTTATAACGAATATAAAGATGAAATTGTATATGCATGTAGCTTTGGGGTGGAGGGAATGGTTTTATTGCATCTTATAAACCAAGTAAATCCATCTGCTAAAGTTGTATTTTTGGATACAAATGTGCATTTTCAAGAAACATACGAATTAATTAAGAAGGTACGCGAGAGATTTCCTTCATTAAATATTATAGAAAAACAGCCAGAACTTACACTCAATGAACAAGCGAAGCTTCATGGAGAGAAGTTATGGGAAAGTAATCCGAATCTTTGCTGTAGTATTAGAAAAATTTTACCGTTAGAAAAATCATTAGCAGCGGAAAAAGCGTGGATATCAGGCTTAAGAAGGGAACAATCAGAAACGCGTAAGCATACACAGTTTATAAATCAAGATCGTCGTTTTCAATCTATTAAAGTTTGTCCGCTCATTCATTGGACTTGGAAAGAAGTTTGGCGATATGTATATAAACATAGTTTGCCGTATAACCCATTGCATGATGTTGGCTATCCGAGTATTGGGTGTGAGAAATGTACATTACCTGTAGGTGATGGTGGCAACTCAAGAGATGGAAGATGGGCTGGGAAAATGAAGACGGAATGTGGCCTTCACTTTCAATGAGATAGATTTTGAAATAAAGCTAAGAAGGGATATAAGAARATGAGTACAACAAATGAATTAGTAAAYCGCATTGATGAAACATATGAAATATCGAACATTGTAAAGGAAATCGAGATAGACAAAATTGCACTTAGTGATTTAGAACTTTTGGCGACAGGAGGATATAGCCCTCTTACAGGATTTTTAGGGAAGAGAGATTATGATTCAGTAGTAGAAACGCTTCGTTTAGCAAATGGTAGCGTATGGAGTATACCGATTACACTACCGGTAACAGAAGAAGTAGCCGAGAAACTGCAGGCTGGAGAGGAAGTAAAACTTGTCAACGCCGGAAATGTATATGGTGTTATTCAAATAGAAGATATTTACCCAGTACATCGTGCCCATGAGTATATTCAAAAATCTGCCCTTGAAATTGTAGATGGTCTCTTTTTAAATCCGCTCGTTGGGGAAACGAAGTCAGATGATATTCCTGCTGATGTAAGGATGGAAAGCTATGAAGTATTACTTCAAAACTATTATCCGAAAGATCGTGTCTTTTTAGGTGTATTTCCTGCAGCAATGCGTTACGCAGGACCAAGGGAAGCGATATTTCATGCACTAGTAAGAAAGAACTTTGGTTGTACCCACTTTATTGTAGGGCGTGATCATGCTGGGGTAGGGGACTATTACGGAACATATGAAGCGCAGGAAATCTTTACGAATTTTACAGTAGAAGAGTTAGGGATTACGCCGTTATTTTTTGAACATAGTTTTTACTGCACGAAATGTGAAGCAATGGCTTCAACGAAAACATGTCCGCATGGAAAAGAAGACCGTGTCATCTTATCGGGTACGAAAGTACGAGAAATGTTAAGGAATGGTGAGATTCCGCCAAGTACATTTAGTCGTAAAGAAGTAGTGGAAGTGCTAATTAAAGGTTTGAAAAAAGAAGTAGTAACAGAATAGGGAGAGAATGAGATGGATACGAATATTACTTGGCATACAGCTTCTGTTTCAAAAGATGAGAGAAGAGTGAAGAATGGGCATCACAGTTTTGTAGTTTGGTTTACTGGTTTATCAGCTTCGGGTAAATCTACAGTAGCGAATGCGGTTGCTCGCAAACTGTTTGAAAAGAATATCGGAAATTATGTGCTAGATGGGGATAATATTCGCCAAGGTTTAAATAAAGATTTAGGTTTTTCTGAAAGTGATCGCATGGAAAATATAAGACGTATTGGTGAAGTGGCGAAGTTATTTGTAGATCAAGGAACTGTTGTCCTTACAGCGTTTATTTCACCATTTCGAGTAGACCGAAAACAAGTTAGGGAACTATTAGCTGTAGATGAGTTTATAGAAGTGTTTGTAAAATGTCCAATTGAAGAGTGTGAGAAACGTGATCCGAAAGGACTTTATAAAAAGGCGAGAAAAGGTGATATTAAAGAGTTTACAGGTATCGATTCACCGTATGAGGAACCAAAACAAGCAGAATTAATTGTAGAAACGCACAWGWATTCTATTGAAGAATGTGCAGARCAAATTGTGAAKTACTTACAAGAGCGTAGTTTTATATAGGGGGATTAAAAATGACTTATGAAAAAGTATGGGCAAATAATGAAAAATTGAATCCGTCCGAGAAAAAGAAATTAGAAAAAGATGGATTAGAAATCTTTAATGATATTCCTTACTATGCGGAGAATGGATTTGAATCTATTCCGAAAGAAGAGTGGGACGCTTTTAAATGGGCGGGATTGTATTTGCAAAGACCRAAAGAAGCGGGCTATTTTATGATGCGTGTCAACATTCCTTCTGGAATTATTACAAATGCGCAGGCAGAGGTGTTGGCTTCCATTGCTGAAGATTATGGGCGTGATGTGTTAGATATTACGACAAGACAGGCGATTCAGTTTCATTGGTTAGAAATTGGGCAAATTCCGGATATTTTTAAAAGATTAGCGAGAGTTGGTTTATCTTCAGCAGGGGCATGTGGTGATATTACGCGTAATATTACAGGTAATCCACTTGCTGGAATTGATGCGAATGAACTATTTGATACAACATCGATTGTTAAAGAAATATACGATTACTTCCAACATAATGAAGAGTTTTCTAATCTACCACGTAAATTCAAAATGTCTATTAGTTCTAACATTTATAATTCAGCAAATGCAGAGATTAACTGTGTGGCGTTTACACCTGCTACGAAAGAAATAAATGGTGAGGAAAAGGTTGGTTTTCATATAAAAGTAGGCGGAGGCTTATCAGCTCGTCCGTACTTAGCGGAAGAATTAGATGTATTCGTTTTACCAGAAGAAGTGAAGGCAGTGTCGATTGCAATTGCTACTATATTCCGTGATTTTGGATATCGTGAAAAACGCCACTTAGCACGTTTGAAATTTCTTGTCGCTGACTGGGGCGCTGAGAAATTTAAAGAGAAACTAGTAGAATACACAGGCCCATTGCAAAGTAAAGGGGAAAGTGCTCTCAAAGGCTGGAATGCAGGATACTTTTATGGCGTTCAAGATCAAAAACAAGCAGGATTAAAGTATGTCGGCTTTAATGTACCAGTAGGGCGTTTACACGCAGAGGAAATGTTTGAGATTGCAAGAATTGCAAAGAAATATGGAAACGGGCAAATTCGAACTTGTAACTCTCAAAACTTCATTATTCCGAATGTTCCGCCAGAAAATGTTGCAGGATTATTAAGTGAACCGTTGTTTGAAGCAATTTCAGCAAATCCGAAATCGTTTATCGGTCATGCGGTTTCATGTACTGGCATTGAGTATTGCAATCTTGCGTTAGTAGAAACGAAAGAAAGATTACGAAAAATCGCAGAGTACTTAGATACACAAATTGCACTCGATGTTCCAGTTCGAATTCATATGGTAGGATGCCCGAACTCATGTGGTCAACGTCAAATTGCTGATATTGGTTTGCAAGGGATAAAACTGAAAACGAAGGAAAAGGGAATCGTTGAGGCGTTTGAAATATATGTGGGCGGAACACTATTAGACGGAGGAGCATATAACGAAAAGTTAAAAGGGAAAATAGATGGAGAAGATTTGCCGGATGTTCTCGTGTCCTTTTTAAGTTATTTCCAAAAGAATAAATTACTAGCCGAAACGTTTTATGATTTCGTAGGACGTGTTGGAGTGGAAGAATTACAAATTGTACTAAATCGTGTATTAGAAGAAGTAATAGCATCTTAGGAGGGGCAATATGGACTTATATCGATTTGAAGCTGTATTAGTAAATAGTATTGTTCCAATTGTTGTCGTTGCTCAGAGTGAAGAACAGGCATTTAAGCTTGCGGAAATTGAGCTTGAAAAACATTTTTTACCGTTACCAGAAGTGAAAGAGATTTCTTTGTTTGAAAAAAAGAAGATTCGAAAAGGGGCGGCATTTGTTATTCATGAGTAGAGAACATGTAATACGAAATAATAGTAACTTCCATTCGTGATTAAGAGTGGAAGTTTCATTTTATAGTAGAAATGAGGAGAGATTATGGGGAAGGTTTATATCGTCGGGGCGGGTCCTGGTGATCCGGATTTAATTACTGTTAAAGGGTTGAGATGCATCGAGAAGGCTGATGTTATATTGTACGACCGTCTCGTAAATAAAGAATTGCTTTCTCATGCAAAGCCTGAAGCGGATTTAATTTATTGCGGGAAACTCCCAAATTATCACACGATGAAGCAAGAGACAATTAACACATTTCTTATTAAATATGCGAAAAAAGGAAAAGTTGTAACGAGGCTTAAGGGCGGAGATCCATTTGTATTTGGAAGAGGTGGAGAAGAAGCTGAAGCGTTAGCGAAGCAAAGTATCCCATTTGAAATTATTCCTGGTATTTCAGCTGGTATAGCTGCTCCTGCTTACGCTGGAATTCCAGTAACGCACCGCGATGCAAGTGCAAGTTTTGCTGTTGTGACAGGGCACCGGAAAGAAGGGGCTGAAGAGGAAGTGAAGTGGGAAAGTTTAGCAAAAGGTGTAGATACATTAGCGGTCTATATGGGGGTTAGTAATTTACCTTACATATGTGAACAACTAATAAAACATGGAAAAGATCAAAGTACACCTGCCGCTATCATTGAGTGGGGAACGACATCTATGCAGCGTACTGTTACAGCGACGTTAGGAACAATTGTAGATGTTGCCAAAAAAGAACGAATTCAAAATCCAAGTATGATTGTTATTGGAGAAGTTGTCCGTTTTAGAGAAAAGATACATTGGTTTGAGAAACAAACGGAAAATGCATATCAAGTAAGCGGAGTATTGTAAAATGAAGGCTGTTATATATATATGTCATGGAAGCCGTTTGAAAGCAGCAAAAGAAGAAGCGGTTGCATTTATTACGTCATGTATGAACCGTGTAGAGGCAAAAATTCAAGAAATTTGTTTTTTAGAGCTAGCGAATCCTTCTATTGAAGAAGGATTTCGTACATGTGTGAAGCGTGGTGCTACAGAGATTGTCGCTATTCCTGTTTTTTTATTAGCGGCAGGACATGTAAAGAAAGATATTCCGCTTGAATTACGAAAGTTAAACGAGGAATATCCGGATATCAAAATAGTGTATGGTAATCCATTTGGTGTATCAGAAGTGCTTGTAAAAGCGGTATATAACGGAAGTGGTATTAAAGACTATAAAGAAGAAGTAACACTTTTGCTCGTTGCAAGAGGGAGTAGTGATC
>NZ_JBFTMA010000255.1:0-10433 GCF_056396725.1 Bacillus sp. 05T31 | reverse complement strand
CATGTAAGAAAATCCCCCTTTGTCCCAAAAACGTTCATTTCAGTATACGTGGATATGTGGTGAATTTAGACCATAAGTATGAAAAAGGAATGAAAAAAATTAAAGGGTGAGAAAAATGAAGGAACCAAAAATCGGTTTAGCGCTTGGATCCGGAGGTGCAAAAGGTTTTGCTCACATAGGGGTAATAAAAGTGTTGAGGGAAGCTGGCATCCCTATTCACATGATAGCAGGTAGTAGTATAGGGGCATTAATTGGTACATTTTATGCAGCGAGTTGTAACGTTGAAAGACTGTATAAATTGGCAGCTGTTTTCAAAAGGAAATATTATTTGGATTTTACAGTTCCTAAAATGGGATTTATTGCTGGAAAACGTATTAAAGATATGATTAAAATGTTTACATATAATAAAAATTTAGAAGAGTTAGATATCCCGACAGCTGTTGTGGCTACTGACATTTTGAAGGGGGAGAAAGTTGTTTTTACARGTGGTCCGATTGCGGAGGCGGTTCGAGCTAGTATATCTGTACCAGGGGTGTTTGTTCCAGAAAAAATAGATGGCCGCTTATTAGTGGATGGAGGGGTAATTGACCGTATTCCCGTATCGGTTGTAAAAGATTTAGGTGCTGATATTGTTATTGCTGTTGATGTATCTCCAATTAAGGTGAATGGAGAGGTTACATYGATTTATGATGTAATTATGCAAAGTATTGAAATTATGCAACATGAACTTGTGATGAATCGGCAAATAGCATCAGATTTAATGATGCGGCCAGCAGTGGAACAATTTAGTTCGCGTGCTTTTACACATATTGAAGACATTATTAGGGTCGGAGAAGTGGAAGCGGAAAAACATATTTCAAACATTTATTTACTAATTGAGCAGTGGAAGGAGAAACATAATGTTTAAGCGTTTTCGGTTTATATATGCAATTTTAATAGGGGTTATATTGGCGATGCTACTTGTTTATGTGCGCTTGCCGTATTATGTGACAAAACCAGGTATGGCCGCGAAATTAGCGCCGTACGTGCAAGTTGACGGTGGAACTAAAGAGTCTGGTGATTTCATGCTTGTCACTGTCTCAATGGGACCTGCTAATGTGGTGAACTTAATAGCCGCGCAATTTAATAAATATACACACGTTTCGAAGGCGGAAGAAATATTGCAAAAAGGCGAGAGTGATGAAGAATATCAATTTCGCCAAAATTATGCAATGAAAGATTCGCAAAATGCAGCAATCTATAATGCTTATAAACGTGCAAATCGCTCTGTTTCTTTTGAAAATAAAGGTGTACTAGTTGCTGGTGTAGCAAAGGGTATGCCGTCAGAGGGAAAGCTTAAGCTTGGAGATGTTATTATAGCTGTCGATGGAAAAAYATTCGACAAGACGGAACAATTTATTGAGTATATGACAGGGAAAAAAGAAGGGGACACAGTAAATATTGAATACAAGCGGGGCGGAAAACAGTTTAAAGAAAATTTAAATGTAAAGACGATCCCTAATGGGAATGGACGCGTCGGTATAGGGGTCTCTATCGTTACGGAAAGAGAGTTAGTAGTAGATCCGAAAGTGAAAATTGATTCCCATGAAATAGGCGGTCCATCAGCGGGGTTAATGTTTACACTAGAAATTTATAATCAGCTCGTTGAAGAAGATTTAACAAACGGACATGAAATAGCTGGAACAGGTACAATCAATGATAAAGGAGAAATTGGTCCAATTGGTGGTATTCAGCAAAAAGTAGTAGCTGCTAGTGATGCGGGAGCTGAAGTGTTTTTTGCGCCAAATGAAAAAGGTGTAGAGAAATCGAATTATAAAGATGCTCTTGAAGCTGCGAAAGATATTAAAACGAAGATGAAAATTGTACCGGTGGACACACTGGATGATGCATTAACGTATTTGGAAAAAATGGGTAAAACAAAGTAAACCTCTCTGAAGAAGAGAGGTTTTTCTTATAGGAATTTTTTCGTTATTTCATCATAACGAATTGGATGATGCGTTGCGTCTTGTTTTAGCAGTTGTGTCCGCAAAGGTTCTTGCATTATGGAGAAATATACAGCATTTGATTTTCGTTCTATGTCTAAAGTTGGATGTTCGAATGTTTTTGTATGAGTAAGGATTGGGAGTTCTATTTTTTTCTTATTTCTAGAAAGATAAGTTTGTCCTTTTTGTGACATTCCAAGAAGACGGATATACGGCGCATGTTGCTCTATATTTGCTTTGTGTATTTCTTCCTTCGTTGTATTTGTTAAAATATGTGTACAAGCTCTTTGCAATCTAGTCCATGTATAACGTTTTGTTTTTAATGCTTCCATGAATGAATAGAAAGATGAACTGTTTTGTATTTTTGATAAAATACGATGCTCTAAACCTTCTTCCATTTCATATATATGTTGTAAGTCCTCTGAAGACATCGTCATAAGTTTGTATTTAAAAAATGAAAAGTATTTTTCCCAGTTATGTAACGTCCCGTAGTTTTGCTTGTAGTTTTCTAAAAGAGAAGCAGTCATTTTCGGGATAAAAGGCTCAATAGTTGTAGAGGAACTGTTTTCATTAAATAGCTGTTTGCGAATACTTGTTGCACTTGCAATATGTTGATCGTGAAATGTTTCATCATGATAATGAGAGGCGAATCTTTTTATAGTTTGTGCTTGCATCGAACTGTTTTGTAAGAGAATTGCTTTAATGTACTGTAAGCCTAAAATGTTATTTGGTTGTGACATATCYACGTTTTTTTCGGGTGGTAAGATATGTAGAAAGGCTTCAGATGTAGCTTTTGCATAACTATTACCTGCATTCATAAATTGCTTCACAAGACGATTAAAAGTCTCTTCTTCATTTTTTTGTATAGCGATGGTATTGTAGAAATTTTCAGCTTGTCCATCTTCACTACCGAAACAAATTTCAGAAACACCAAGGGCGTTTAAAATCGAAATTGCGCCATTTGCGAAAGTTTCGGCCTTTTGTGTTGCGAATGCATATGGAAGCTCTACAACGAGGTCTACGSCGTTTGTTAAGGCCATTTTGGTACGATACCATTTGGAGATGAGTGCGGGCTCACCACGCTGCAAAAAAGGACCACTCATAACGGCGATAATAATATCAGACTGTGTTAACTTTTTTGTTTGTTGCACATGATAAGCATGACCGTTATGAAAAGGGTTATATTCAACAACAATACCACTGGATTTTATGGTAATCTCTCCTTTCGATGTAGCATCTTTTTGGAAAACGTGATAGTCTATATATTATTTCCTATGATGACTTCATTATAGTGTAAAGAAAAAACATTGACAAATATAAAATGGCTAGCTATAATTTTGTTTGTTGCCTTGAGGTGATATGATATGAAATGGTCCATCCATCAATTGAATAAATTGAGAAATAAAGGATTGACATTAAATGAAATGGTAGATGTAAGTGAGCTAAAAGAGGTCGAGAAAGATATTCGTGAAATTAATCCTGCTCATGTAACAGGAAGAGTTGATTTTGGCTCCGGTAAGTTTACGTTTCATCTACATATAACTGGAAGCATGGTTTTACCATGTTCTCGCTCTTTAGTAGATGTGACATTACCATTTGACATTAAAACAACTGAGGTGTTCCAAACTTCGGAAGAAGAATTTGAAACAGAAGCTGAAATTCATTGTTTAGAAGGAGAAGTACTTGACTTACTGCCCGTAATCAAGGAAAATATACTTTTGGAGATTCCAATGCAAATTTTCAGTGATGATGTTTCTGGTGGAGCACCGATGCAAGGTCAAGACTGGCAAGTGATTTCGGAAGAAAACAAAGAAAAGACTGTTGATCCACGATTAGCAGGACTTGCAAAGTTTTTTGACAAATAATCGGAAGACTGGTTTAGGCCTTCATATGAAAATAACTATTTCTTTTAAGGAGGTGGGAAGAATGGCTGTACCTTTTAGAAGAACTTCTAAAACAGTAAAAAGAAAGCGTCGTACGCATTTCAAATTATCAGTACCTGGTATGGTAGAGTGCCCAAGCTGTGGTGAAGCGAAATTAGCTCACCGTGTATGTAAAGCATGCGGTACTTACAAAGGTAAAGAAGTAATCAGCAAGTAATTGCGGGAAAATAAACGTAGAAGATATCTTCTACGTTTATTTTTTTTGTCTTATTCTTTATTTGTTGTATTCTATCTTTTCTAGTAACTGCATATGCTTAATAAAAAATGCATAGGGAGGACTAGAGAGATGGCGACAACAAGACAAGATGCTTGGACTGATGATGAAGATTTGCTTCTGGCAGAAGTAGTACTCCGGCATATTCAAGAAGGTGGAACGCAACTTTCTGCCTTTAAAGAAGTGGGGAGACATTTGTCTCGCACACCAGCAGCATGTGGATTTAGGTGGAATTCTTATGTTAGAAAGCAATACAAAGAACGTATTGAAGAAGCAAAGCAACTTCGTAAAGTAGAAAATTATGAAGTGAAAGAGACGAAGGTATTAGAGCCTACATCAATTACATTGAATGATGTTATTGAATTCTTGCGGAATTATAAAGATGAAAGCTCTTTAATGGTGTTGCAACAACAAATTGAATCGTTACAAACAGAGAAAGAACGTCTTCTGGAGCGATTATCAGTATATGAGGAAGAATATAGAACATTACTTGATTATATCGATCAAAAAAGAAGTGTAATGGTAGCGGAAAGAAATGGCGCTCGCTCGAATGGAGAATTAGAAAAATTAAAGAAATAAAAACAGCTGCGTAACAGCTGTTTTTTTTGTTTCTTATGCAGAGTCTTCGTTTGTAATCGCATTCGAATTTGTTTCTGGATGCCAAATATAAAAATCACCATCAGTTACTGATACTGACTGGAAACTTAATTTATCCCAAAAACCAGATGACTGGATACGTGCTATCGTTTTAATTGGGAATTGTAGTTGTTTCGCATAATTAACAAGCATTTGTCCGAATCCTTGTTTTTGAAAACTTGTTGAATGCAGAAAAGTTATAATATTTATAATAATATTATAACTCATTTTTAAATTTTTATGAAGAAGATAGAATATTTCTTTCATTATTTTTTTGAGGATTTGCTAAACTAAGAATAGAACTATGTATATAGGTAGCATATACGTAGTGAAAGAAGAGGTTGCATTTGTTAAAAGATAATTGAATCCTCAACTATGTAATTGTAATTTAATAAGATATAAAGGGGGAAAGGCAAGGGAACTTATATCACTTGTTAATATGAGTTCTTTGTGTGAAGATGAAAATTGGAATTGTTGGACCGGGAGCTATTGGTCTCCTATATACATTTTATTTACAAAAAAGTAATCAAGATGTTACGTTGTTTACAAGAAACGATAAGCAAGCAGAAGAATTAAACTTAACGGGTGTAACTTGTATTAGGAATGGAGAACGTGAAACGGTATTTCCATCTATTTTACCGATAGAAAGTATGCTGGATAAACAGTTAGATTATAYATTTATTGCTGTAAAGCAATATCATGTAACTGATATATTACCTTTTGTGCAGGGAGAATCGTCATTAATCTTTTTGCAAAATGGAATGTCACATCTTCACGTTATGCAAAAAATAGGAAATGAACGTATAGCAGTCGGGATTGTGGAGCATGGTGCAAAAAAAGAGGATGGACATACAGTTCGTCATACTGGAATAGGTGTTACAAAGTTTGGTATAGTGCGTGGTCAATCTAGTTGTTTTAAAAAGGTATTTAATTGTTTTCCTTTTGATTATTTTCCGATTCAGATAGAAGATGATTGGAAGGGGATTATGCGTAATAAATTAGTAGTCAATGTATGTATTAATCCGTTGACGGCATTATTGCGGGTTGAGAACGGGGAGTTAATTTCAAACCCGCTTTTTTATCAAATGATGGAGCAAGTATTTCAGGAAGTTGCATTTCTTGTTAAAGAAGAAGATAAGGAAATGCTATGGAAAATGGTATGCCAAGTATGTGAAAAAACATCCCGTAATACTTCATCTATGTTAGCGGACGTAAGRGCGAATAGACAAACGGAAGTTAACGCGATTGTTGGATATGTATTAGAAGAAGCTAAGGAACAACAACAATCTGTTCCGACACTTCGATTTTTGTTCAATGCAATAAAAGGAATGGAATTATAAGTGTTTTTCTTTGCTTTTACGTGAAACATTGAATACAATGTGGGTTGGTGAGAGAACAGGATACGAAAGGAAGAATTATATGGAGATAAAAGAAATCTCTGTTCCACTACAAGGTGTTGTAGCGGACTATATGAACGGTAAAAAAGAGATACAGTCATGTTTTGATTATCTGTTAACAGAGGATGCTTTTAAACAGCGTTTACATGATTTACGTGAGAGAGAGTTTTTCCGTCAAGATTTAGTAACGCATTTATTAGAATATAATACACAATTGCAAGCGGGAGAATTTACAATTCAAAATATAAAAGCGCTTGAAGATGAAAATACATATGTAGTTATAGCTGGACAACAAGCTGGGTTATTAACTGGTCCGCTTTATACAGTTCATAAGATCATTTCAATTTTACAGCTTGCAAAAGAAAAAGAAGAGAGCTTAGGCGTTCGGGTTGTTCCTGTCTTTTGGATTGCTGGTGAAGACCATGATATGGATGAAATTAATCATACATTTGTAACGAAAAATAAAAAAATAAAAAAGACCATTTTTCATGATCGTTATCCGAAAAAGGCGAGTGCTTCTGAGTCTGAGTTTTCTATTGAAGACTGTAGAAAATGGGTCGAAGAGATTTTTAAAACATATCCGGAAACGAATTTTACAAAGGATGTATTACAATTTGTTGATGATGCTTTAGGTAAATCGCATACATATGTAGATTTCTTTGCGCACCTTATTACGAAAATGTTCGCAAATTCTGGTTTAATTCTTGTAGATTCACATCATCCTGCATTAAGAAAATTAGAAGTGCCGTTTTTACAACAAATTATAAGTAAATATAAAGAAATTCAAGTAGGGCTTCGTAATCAACAGGAAGTACTTAAGGAATTAGGATTTAAACCGATTATTGAAACGAAGACAAATGCAGTGCATATATTTATGGAAATTGATAATGAGCGAGTATTGCTTGAAGAGAATCAAGGGAAGTTTATTGGAAAAGATGGAGTGCATTCATTTTCGTATGAAGAATTGATGGAAGAGATGGAAAGAAGTCCAGAACGTTTTAGTAATAATGTTGTAACGCGCCCTCTTATGCAAGAATATGTGTTTCCTACGTTAGCGTTTATTGGCGGTCCAGGGGAGTTAGCTTATTGGAGTGAATTGCAACAAGTGTTTCATACGGCAGGTTTCCAAATGCCACCTGTTGTTCCGCGGCTTACAATTACTTATATGGAGCGAGATATAGCGACAGATTTATATGATTTAGATTTGCAAGAAATTGATCCATTTCTAAATAATATAGATAATCTGCGTGACAATTGGCTTTCTAATCAAATAGAGGAACCGATAGACGAGCGATTTATAGAAGCGAAAAAAGAAATAATGGATATTCATACATCATTACAACAATTCGTGAAAAAAATAGATCCAGGGTTAAATGAGTTTGCKGGGAAAAATGAACTGAAAATTAATGAGCAAATTGAACTGTTAGAAAAAATGTTGAAAAGAAATGTTGAGAAGAAACATGAGGTTCAACTGAATAAATTCCGCCGTTTACAATTCGCGCTTCGTCCATTAGGAGCACCGCAAGAACGTGTGTGGAATGTGTGTTATTATTTAAATCAGTTCGGCCTTGATTTTGTTGACCGGGTAATGGAACAATCTTTTTCGTGGGATGGAAAACATCATGTAATAAAACTATAGAATCTTGCTCTTTTGAGCAGGATTTTATTTTTATTCTGTTGAATTAACTGTGAAGTGAAATATTTCTGAATTATCCATCTTATGTTAATGTAATGAATCGCTATGTATCAGGTATATATATATGACAAAATAGCACAAAATGTAAACGGATTAATATCTTTTTCGACAGGTTTTTGTTTAAATTCCCGCAAAAAATGATAAAATTTAGTATATAATAAAATAAAATAGCGATTTGTATAGCGTACTACCTTGTTGGAAGTTAAATGAGTCGTTCTTTAGTAGCGTTTCATCCTCTAGTAGTAAATTGTGTTTGTAGAGTGAGAAATGTATTTAACATAATTAATTGGAAAAAGAGTAGGTGCAGCAATGTTCAAACACGTAACAGTACTTTTGAAAGAAACAGTAGATGGCTTAGATATAAAACCGAGTGGTACATATGTAGATTGTACACTGGGTGGAGGAGGACATAGTTCTTATTTAYTATCTCAGCTAACAGATGGTGGAAAGTTAATAGCATTTGATCAAGATGAAATAGCGATTCAAAATGCGAAGGAAAAATTTTCTTCTTATGGTGAACAATTTGTAACAGTGAAGAGCAACTTCCGTTATTTATCTGAAAAACTACATGAATTAGGTATCACAGAAGTAGACGGGATTTTATTCGATTTAGGTGTTTCATCCCCACAATTAGATACACCAGAGCGTGGCTTTAGTTATCATCATGATGCACCGTTAGATATGCGGATGGATCAAGATGCCCCATTAACAGCATATGATGTTGTGAACAGCTGGTCATATGAACAACTCGTAAGAATTTTCTTCCAATACGGAGAAGAAAAATTTTCAAAGCAAATAACAAGGAAAATTGAAGCTTATCGCGAGAATAAGGCTATTGAAACGACAGGAGAATTAGTGGAATTAATTAAAGAAGGTATTCCAGCTCCGGCACGTAGAACAGGTGGACATCCTGCGAAGCGAGTATTTCAAGCGATTCGTATTGCTGTAAATGATGAATTAAAAGTATTTGAAGAAGCGTTGGAATCTGCAATTGATATGGTCAAGCCTGGTGGAAGAGTTAGTGTTATAACATTCCATTCTTTAGAAGATCGTATTTGTAAAACGACGTTTAAGCGAAATAGCACAACGCCGCAATTACCACAGGGACTACCGATTATTCCGGATGAATTTAAGCCGAAATTAAAGCTTATTACAAGGAAACCGATTTTACCTTCTGACATTGAATTAGAAGAAAATAATCGAGCGCGTTCTGCGAAGTTGAGAATCGCTGAAAAACGATAAAAAGGAGAGAGAGGTATGACTAATTTAGCTGTAAAGTATAAACAACAGGCGCAAGAAGAGGTACAAATTCAAGCGCCGCCACARCAGATGGTTAAGCCAAAAGTTAAAACGAAAATTACAAGAATTGAAAAGCTATTGTACGTAACGTTTATTGGGTTTTTATTATATGCTTGTGTAGCTTTTATTGGGAATAAAGCGGGTCTATATCAAGTTAATGTAGAAGCAGCGACGATAGAAGAACAAATTGTGAAAAAACAAAAGGAAAATCAAGAATTGCAGGCTGAAGTAGAGAAGTTAAGTCGTTATGAACGTATCGCTGAAGTTGCAAAAAAACACGGGCTAGAAATTAATGCGAATAATGTGAAAGGCCTAAAGTAAGGCAAATAGGTGTGAAGAAAAGATGAAGAGAAATATGACCAAATTTCATACCAATAAGGGAGCAGGTTATTTTATGATATTTTTCCTCCTGCTCTTTTTGCTGTTATTAGCCCGATTTTTTTACATACAAGCAACAGGAACAGTGGACAATCATGATTTGAAGAAACTTGCTGAGCAGAAACATAGTAAAAAGGGAGTTCTCGAAGCGAATCGAGGAACAATTTATGATCAAAATGGTCATGTRCTAGCRCAAGACGCAAATTCYTATARAMTKGTAGCSGARTTAAAAGGWGCTAASSCYGTTRAGGATAAAGAGGATACTGCAAAGAAAATCGCWGGAGTACTCGGAACGGGCGAAGACGCGATCTTAGCCGCTTTAAATAAAGATAGAAGTCAAGTGGAATTTGGAACATTGGGTAAGGGCTTGACGAAAGAAAAGAAAGAACAAATAGAAGCATTGAAATTGCCGGGAATAACTTTTATTACCGAAAATGCGAGAGTGTATCCAAACGGTGATTTCGCATCTTACGTCATAGGTCATGCCAGACCTGATGATAATGGAATCGCAGTAGGTGAATTTGGCTTAGAAAAGAGTTTGGATAAGTATTTAAGGGCTTCTAATGGTGAGGTAGCTTATACAGGTGACCGTAAAGGAGTATCTCTTGACGGCGGGAAAGTGAATGTAAAGGCACCTAAAAATGGAGATAATGTGTATTTAACGCTTGACCAACGTATTCAAAGTTATTTAGAAGACGCAATGAAAGAAGCGAGTAAACATTATGAACCAGAAAATTTAATAGGGATTGTTGCGGATCCGAAGACAGGGAAAATATTAGCGATGTCTAGTAAACCTAGTTATGATCCGAATCAAGAGAAGAATAAATATTTTTATAATGATGCCATTGCAAATGCATTTGAACCAGGATCAACAATGAAGATTTTCAC
>NZ_JBFTMA010000254.1:0-7888 GCF_056396725.1 Bacillus sp. 05T31 | reverse complement strand
GTCTTGTTCCGTAAACTTTGCAACAAAAACGATGCTTTTAGAAACACCGCAAAATAAAGAAAATCAAGTTGTTACGGAAGCGAAGCAACTTGTTACAAAATTAGAGCCGCAGATTAAAGTGCAAGAAGAGCAAAAAACAAAATTAATAAAAGAAGTGTTTGTATTAGAAGGCTTAGACTGTGCAAATTGTGCAATGAAGATTGAAAATAAGGTAAAGGAAATGCCAACAGTTTCAGAAGCAACTGTTGATTTCGTATCAAAGAAATTACGAGTAGAAGTTGCAAATAAACGAGAACTTGAATCGACTGTACAAAATATAAAAAATGTTGTTCAAAAGCTAGAGCCTGATGTAAAAGTTGTTCGTGAAGAGGAAAAAGGACACGACCACGGCCATGATCATGGTGATGGAAATGTGAAAAAGATGATAGGAAGATTAGTAGTCGGCGGAATTTTGACAGGGATTGCTGCGTTAGCCGGATTACCGCAAATGATAACAATTCCATTATTCGTCCTTGCGTATTTATTAATTGGTGGAGATATTGTTTGGAGAGCAGTAAGAAACATAACTCGCGGCCAAGTGTTTGATGAAAACTTTTTAATGGCAATCGCAACTGTAGGAGCTTTTGCAATTCAACAATATTCAGAAGCTGTTGCGGTAATGCTATTTTATCAAGTGGGGGAACTATTCCAAAGTATTGCGGTAAATCGCTCTCGAAAATCAATTACTTCATTAATGGATATTCGTCCTGATTATGCGAATGTGAAAGTTGGAAATGAAACGAAACAAGTATCACCAGAAGATGTGCAAATTGGTGAGTATATTATCGTAAAACCAGGTGAAAAAGTACCGTTAGACGGAAAAGTAGTTGAGGGAACATCAATGATGGATACTTCAGCACTTACAGGTGAATCTGTACCGCGAGAAGTAGAAGTTGGTAATGACGTATTAAGTGGTTTTGTAAACCAAAATGGTGTATTAATTGTTGAAGTTACAAAAGAGTTCGGTGAATCGACTGTATCGAAAATTTTAGACTTAGTACAAAATGCAAGTAGCAAAAAAGCGCCAACAGAAAACTTTATTACGAAGTTTGCACGTTATTATACTCCTGTTGTAGTTATAACAGCAGCAATAATGGCATTTATTCCACCACTTATTTTAGAGGGTGCTACATTCTCCGATTGGATTTATAGAGCTTTAGTATTCTTAGTAATCTCTTGTCCATGTGCGCTCGTTGTATCGATTCCTCTTGGATTCTTTGGCGGTATTGGTGGGGCATCTAAAAGTGGTATTTTAGTAAAAGGAAGTAACTATTTAGAAGCATTGAATGATGTGGAATATATCGTTTTTGATAAAACAGGAACATTAACAAAAGGTGTCTTTAAAGTTACGAAGATGGAGCCTAGTGAAGGTATCACAGCTGAAGAGCTATTAGAATATGCGGCATTTGCAGAAGTATATTCAAATCATCCGATTGCACAATCTATTCGAAATGCATATGGAAAATCAATCGATGAAAATGCTATTGAAGACTATAGTGAAATTTCTGGTCATGGTACGGTTGTAAAAGTACAAGGAAAAGAAATTTTCGCAGGTAATGCTAAATTAATGAGCAAAGAAAACATTACATTTAAGCAACCAAATACAGTAGGTACACTAGTTCATGTTGCTGTAGATGGTAAATATGCAGGTTATTTTGTTATCTCTGATGAGGTAAAAGAGGATTCAAAACAAGCAATTCAAAAGTTAAAAGAACTAGGTATTAAGAAGACAGTCATGTTAACTGGTGATGCAAAATCAGTCGGGGAAGCTGTTGGTAAAGAATTAGGTTTAGATGAAGTTCATGCCGAATTATTACCACACCAAAAAGTAGAAGAAATTGAAAAAATTGATGCAGCAAAACGCGGTAAAGAAAAGATTGCATTCGTCGGTGATGGTATTAATGATACGCCAGTACTAGCAAGGGCAGACGTTGGTATTGCGATGGGCGGCTTAGGGTCAGATGCAGCAATTGAAGCTGCTGACATCGTTATTATGACTGATGAGCCTTCAAAAATTGTGACAGCAGTAAAAATTGCAAAACGTACACGTAGCATCGTATGGCAAAATATTATATTTGCATTAGGGGTAAAAGGGTTAGTGTTATTACTCGGCGCCTTTGGTATTGCAACAATGTGGGAAGCAGTCTTCTCAGATGTTGGTGTGACGTTACTTGCAGTATTAAATGCAATGCGTGTACTACGAGTAAAAGATTTATAAAAAAGAGGACGCAATTGCGTCCTCTTTTTTATTGGTTATTTTGTTGAAATTGACTCAAGAAAATAATATCAAATATTATTTTGTTTTTAAATAATTTAATATATAAATTTACAAAAATATAATATTCTTCTTATTATTTTAATCATATACTCTTCCCAAAATAGTGAGAGGCTGCGTTCATTATACTTTTGAATATCTAATATATTAGGTAATTCATACGCTCTTTTACCGTTAATGAAAATATCTTGATGTAGTTCGCGTGCTTCAAAGCTTGTTACGAATTTACTTATATATGTATGAACTGGATGAAACATTTTTAAACGCTCTTCTTTTCCGGGTTCTTCTGACTCTAAAGCAATATAATCGCCCTCTGCATGATCGTTAACACGGTTAATAATACGATAAACTCGTTTAAGTCCTGGGGTTGTAATTTTTTCAGGATTAGATGAAATCTTAATCGTATCATTTAATTTTCCGTCAGTATCTTCAATAGCGACTAGTTTATAAACAGCCCCTAATGCTGGCTGCTCAAAGGATGTAATCAGCTTTGTACCAACACCCCATACATCAATTTTTGCCCCTTGAGATTTCAAGTGCATAATCGTATATTCATCTAAATCGCTAGAAGCGATAATTTTTGTGTTTGTAAATCCAGCTGCATCAAGTTGTTTTCTGGCCTCCTTTGATAAATATGCCATATCACCACTATCAAGGCGAATGCCATAAAAATCGATACGATCCCCGAACTCTTTTGCAATACGAATCGCATTTGGAACACCAGATTTTAATGTGTCGTATGTATCGACAAGAAATACACATTTTTTATGTGTTTCAGCATATTTTTTAAATGCAACATATTCATCGCGATATGCTTGAACGAAAGAATGGGCATGTGTGCCAGCTACAGGGATGCCAAATCGTTTCCCTGCGCGAACGTTACTTGTAGATGAAAAACCACCAATAAAGGCAGCTCGTGTTCCCCAAAGGGCAGCATCAAACTCATGAGCTCGTCTTGTACCGAACTCTAAAAGCTCATCATTATTTGCAGCGTGCTTCATACGTGCAGCTTTTGTAGCAATTAATGTTTGGTAATTTACAATATTTAAGAGGGCGGTTTCAATTATTTGTGCCTCGCCAAGCGGTGCATCAACACGTAATAATGGTTCGTTATTAAAAACAACTTCGCCTTCTTGCATACTACGAATCGTGCCAGTAAATTTCATGTTTTGTAAATAATGAAGGAAGTCTTCTTCAAATTGCAGCTCTGCTAAATAAGCGATGTCACTTTCGGTAAAGCTGAAATTTTCTATGTACTCTACAATTTTTTCAAGACCAGCAAAAACAGCATAGCCGTTTTCGAATGGAAGCTTTCGAAAGTATAGATCAAAAACAGAACGGCGAGTATGAATACCATCTTTCCAATATGTATAAGCCATGTTGATTTGATATAAATCTGTATGTAAGGCGTAACTATCGTCTTTATAATGATTCATTGCGAAAACACCTCCGTAATTTGATTATAGTATACCAATTTTTCCCCTTTCGTAGCAAAGAAGTAATAGGGGATTGAAGTCAAGAGAGAAAAAAATGAAATAATGCATATTTTTTAGAAAATTTACATTTATCAATTTATATTTCTCTAGATTTTATGTATTATTAGAGTAGTGGGGGTAATGAGAATGGAGGAGGACAATGCAACAAACATTAGAAAAAATAGGCAAGCAAGTTTTTTATAAACGGCTACAGCAAAAAATGACACAAGAAGAATTATGTCAGGGCATTTGTTCTGTCTCATACTTAAGTAAGATCGAAAATGGAAAGATTGAAGCATCAGAAGAAATTCTACAATTGCTCTGCACAAGACTAGAAATTGCTGTGACGGATTTGAGAGATGTAGAAGAAGATGTGAAAGTGAAGTTGGACGAGTGGTTGAATGCATTAGTTCATTTGGACAAGCAACAAGTAGAGCGCATATACGAAGAGTTGCAAGGTGAAATGAAGCATGTGTTGGATTTTGAAATTATAAATTATTATAAACTGCTGTATACACGTTATTTAATGATGAAGCGGGATCTCCCTGCTGTTGAAGAAGAATTGGACGGATTGAAGAAAGTGTATAAGAAATACTCGCCTTTTCAGAAGATGTTATATACGTATAATAAGGCATTATTATATTCTGTGCAGTACAAATATACGCAGGCATTAGAATATCTGTTAAAGACGGAATCGATGGCGAAAGAGTTAGGATATTATGAAACAGGAATATATTATAATTTGGCATTGACATATAGTCAGATGGAAATAGACCATATGACATTATATTTTGCTAATGTGGCATTAGAAGGTTTTAAAAGTGAATATAAATTTAGAAATATAATTAATTGTAAGTTTTTAATTGCGTTTAGTTATACTAGAAAAAAACAATATAATGAAGCTATGGAAATCTATAATCATATCATAAGAGAAGCAACTTCTTTTGCTGATAAAGATAATATTCTTTCTATTGCTTTAAATAATATTGGTTATCTGTACTACCGACAAAAAAATTATGCCAAGGCGAAAGAGTATTATATAGAATGCTTAAAGTATAAAAAAGAAGAGGATATGAATTATATTGATGCCATGTATGAGCTCTCGTTACAGTGTATTCAATTAGGAGAACTTGAGGAAGCGGCTGAATGGATTGAAAAAGGTATCCTTGCTGCAAGGAAAGATGATAGATACAAAGGGATGCTATATTTATTGTTAAATTTAAGATATAAATATTTTGAAGAAAGAGACCTCTATAAAAAATTTCTAGAAACAGAAGTAGTTCCTTTCTTTAAAACAGAGGAAAATATAAAAGATTTAAAGAAAGTATACTTAGAACTAGCTGAATACTTAGAAGAATGCTCAGATTTTAAAGAAAGTAATCGCTATTATAAATTAGCGATTACTTTATTAGAAGAGTAAAGAGGAGGGATAGTATGAAAAAGTTAATTGCAGGAACATTTGTGGTTATGGCAATTGCAGCTGTAGTATTGGATATTCAGTATGCTTGGAAGCCGGATACTCTAGGGCAAGAAGCTAAAACAGTTGAACAAATTAATTTATAAAAAAAAACCCTTTCCCAACGGAAAGGGTTTTTTTTTCAATATTTGTTCCTCAAAATTCTACAAAACTTGAGAAAGAAATTAATTGAATTTTTAGTATATTAATAGTGGAAACATAATGCTAATATGAAACTACTCGTTTTCAAATTTTTTTATTAGGGGGAAGTTTATATGAAAAGGAAGAGTTTAGCGTTAGTGTTAGCGACAGGAATGGCAGTTACAGCGTTTGGAGGGACAGGCTCTGCATTTGCGGATTCTAAAAATGTACTCTCTACTAAGAAGTACAATGAGACGGTACAGTCACCTGAGTTTATTTCTGGTGATCTAACTGGAGCGACTGGTAAGAAAGCGGAATCTGTGGTGTTTGATTACTTAAACGCAGCAAAAGGTGATTATAAGCTAGGGGAAAAGAGTGCGCAAGATTCTTTCAAAGTGAAACAAGTGAAAAAAGATGCAGTAACTGATTCAACGGTAGTACGTATGCAACAAGTTTACGAGGGAGTACCTGTATGGGGGTCTACTCAAGTAGCTCACGTAAGTAAAGATGGTTCTTTAAAAGTATTGTCTGGAACAGTTGCGCCTGATTTAGACAAGAAGGAAAAGTTAAAAAACAAAAATAAGATTGAAGGCGCAAAAGCAATTGAAATTGCGCAACAAGATTTAGGAGTAACACCTAAATACGAAGTGGATCCAAAAGCGGATTTATATGTATATCAAAATGGTGAAGAAACGACATATGCATACGTTGTGAATTTAAACTTCTTAGAGCCAAATCCAGGAAACTATTACTATTTCATTGAAGCGGAAAGCGGTAAAGTGTTAAATAAATATAATAAACTTGATCATGTAACGAATGATGATAAGTCACCAGTTAAGCAAGATGCTCCTAAACAGGAAGCGAAAGCGGTTGTAAAGCCTGTAACAGGGACGAATAAAGTGGGAACTGGTAAAGGTGTATTAGGAGATACGAAATCGCTTAATACAACGTTATCTGGATCATCTTACTACTTGCAAGATAATACGCGCGGAGCAACAATTTTCACATATGATGCGAAAAACGGCTCAACATTACCAGGAACATTATGGGCAGATGCAGATAATGTTTTCAATGCAGCGTATGATGCAGCGGCAGTAGATGCTCATTACTATGCAGGTAAAACATATGATTACTATAAAGCTACATTTAACAGAAACTCTATTAATGATGCAGGAGCACCGTTAAAATCAACAGTTCATTACGGAAGTAAGTATAATAATGCATTCTGGAACGGCTCACAAATGGTATACGGAGATGGTGATGGTGTAACATTCACTTCATTATCTGGTGGCATTGATGTAATTGGCCATGAATTAACACATGCTGTTACGGAAAATAGCTCGGATTTAATTTATCAAAATGAATCAGGAGCGTTAAATGAAGCAATTTCTGATATTTTTGGTACTTTAGTAGAATTCTATGATAACCGTAACCCAGATTGGGAGATTGGTGAAGATATTTATACACCTGGTAAGGCGGGAGATGCACTTCGTTCTATGAGTGATCCAGCGAAATATGGTGACCCAGACCATTATTCTAAGCGTTACACTGGTTCAAGTGATAACGGTGGCGTTCATACAAACAGTGGTATTATTAACAAACAAGCTTATTTATTAGCAAATGGTGGTACGCATTCTGGTGTAACTGTAACTGGTATCGGTAAAGATAAATTAGGTGCGATTTACTACCGTGCAAATACACAGTATTTCACGCAATCTACTACATTTAGTCAAGCACGTGCTGGTGCAGTACAAGCTGCAGCTGATTTATATGGTGCTAGCTCTGCAGAAGTAGCAGCAGTTAAGCAATCATTTAGTGCTGTTGGTGTAAACTAAGGCTTTAAGGGATAGTTATTAATAAAATACCTCAAAAATAAAGAAGGAGCCTATGCTCCTTCTTTATTTTTTTCTCCATTTTTTCCACAAATAAAATAATCCAACACAACCTGCGATTGTAATAATCCATTTCGCTTCATTTGTTCCGTTAATGACATGATATGCAGAATATACTTCAATCAATAAAGCCGGTATTTTCCCTATTGTGCTGGCAATACTGAAAGAGAGTAATGACATTTTGCCTAGAGCTGCAAATAAAGTAACGATACTGGACGGAATGAAAGGAATAAAACGAAAAGATAGGACTAGTAGAAATGCCTCTCTGCCTTCTACGTAAAGAAGGCGTTCTACCTTTGGATACGTATTTACTTTATCGTGAGTGAACTTTTGAAGGCCTATACGATAAATATAAAACGAGATAATAGCCCCTAATGCCTCACCTGCGATCGAAATGATTGTGCCATTTGTTACACCGAAGAGCTGTATATTAATGGCGGTCAAAAAAATACTAGGGATAAAACCTAAAAGACTGATGATGATGTTGATTAAGATACTAAGTGGAATTGCGATTGAATAATAGTCTGTTAAGAAGTTTTGAATTGTTTCAGTCATTCTTTAAAATCCTTTATCTTTTTTTGCATTACACCATATTTACATTGTATAGGCA
>NZ_JBFTMA010000253.1:0-5551 GCF_056396725.1 Bacillus sp. 05T31 | reverse complement strand
GGTGGGAGATCAACTGCCCCTAAACGCCCGATTGGTGAAGGCTAATAATCAGTGGTGGATGAACAAAACCCCCACTGATTAAAGTTTCACTTTACATAAACAAAAAACCAAGCAACTTAATCGATGCTTGATTCCTCATTTCGTATCGGCAATACCGTCGAATATTTAATTTCACGAAGTGCTAAACTCGTCTGTATACGTGTAATMCCWARYTTATTYAGYTTYCTAATAAAATGCTCCAGTTCCTTACGATCACGATTTGCAACTTTTAATAAATAATCATACTCTCCTGTTAAACAGTGACATTCTAACACTTCAGGCATAGATTCTAATTCTCGTTCTAACACTTCAAGCTTTTCATACTGATGAATATTCGTGCTCATAAAAATGAAACATAATAAATCAAATCCAAGCTTTTCTTGATTTAAAATTGCTACTTGCTTATCAATGAATCCTTCCCCGTCTAATCTTTTTATTCTTGCATGCATAGCAGCTGGTGATAAATTAACGCGGCGTGCTAGTTCTGCATTACTTACTTGTGACTCCTTCTGCAATATATCTAAAATTTGTACATCTAAATCATCTAACACTTTAATAACAGATGACTCCATCAAAATTCCTCCTTTTTTCTTACTGATGATTATTCGAAGAAACATCTCATAACTTATATAAAACTGAATGTTTTTCTGCAAAATAGATTTCTAACGAAACATTTTATCGAGTTTTTACCATTATACAAAAGAATATATTAGACAATAAAGAAAAATGCTAAAATTATTTACAGTTCATTCTTATTTCAACAAAGGGGTTTTTAGCATGCCTTATTTTTATGTCTTTTTACTATTATTAACAAGCTTATTATGGGGAGGAAATTTCGTCGTTGGGAAATCACTCGTCGATCATGCATCTCCGATGACACTGACAAGTTTAAGATGGCTAATTGCGATCATTTGTTTATTACCAATGGTATGGTTTAAAGAGAAGAAAATCATTCCACCACGCTCTGCAATACTTCCGTTAATACTTATGGGAATTTCAGGAGTCGTTCTTTTTAACATTTTTCAATTTTTAGCATTAGAAAAAACATCCGCAACGAATGTAGGTCTTATTTCTACATTGAACGCTATTTCAATTGCATTATTTTCTGTGCTATTTCTAAAAGAAAAAGTAAATACACTTCAAATTCTTTCTATGATTCTTTCATTTTTCGGGGTTATGCTCGTCCTTTTAAAAGGAAATTTCGCTCTTTTATTTTCACTACATTTTAATAGCGGAGATTTATGGATGATTGCGGCTGTTTGTATTTGGGGAATCTATTCTGTTTGTAGTAAATGGGCTACAAAAACAACTACACCACTCATGGCAACATTATATTCTGGTATTTTCGGCGTTATTTTATTACTACCATTTAACATAGGTAGCTTCACTGTTTCCAATATCAGCTCTTCCTTCATAACATCACTTTTATATACAGGACTCATTTCAACAGTACTTTGTATGGTGTTTTGGAATATTGGTGTACAGAAATTAGGCGCTACTACATCGGGGATTTTTCTAAATTTCAATCCAATTTTCACAGCTATTTTAGCATTYMTTTTCCTTGGAGAAGAATTAACATGGATTCAAATTTTCGGGACAATTATCGTCGTTACAGGGTGCTATTTATTCTCTCATTTTAAAACTGTTTCTCCTCAGACGACTAGAGCTTTAGTACGAAAGCATTCTTAATGAAAAAGCATCGCCACCAGAGTGGCGATGTTTTTATTTACCTTTCATTTCTTTCACATACTGCTTTTCTTCTTCTGGCGATAAACGTTCTGTTGCCTTTCCGGTATCACCACCTTGAATTTCCCACAAAAAGTTATGATCCTCAACCGTTTGTGAAAAGTCTCCTTTCTCCCAACGCTCCAAAGTAGAAAGTAGCTTTGCTTTATATTTAAAATTTGTACTGCTTTCTACTGCGTTCTTCGCACTACGAATTTCCTTATTTGTCATTTCGATAAATCCCCATTTATCAGATGATTTCACTTTTTGATGTACCATCCTATGCATTGTAGAAATAATTTCATCCTCACTAAATTGTGGCTTCTCTTCCGCAACTTTCTTGTCCCGTTGGCTCATCACTTTTTGTGTTTTAAGACTCTTCTCCTCCTCCTCTATATAATTAAGAAGTTTAGTAACACCGAATACAGCTCCTACCGCAATTACAATCATTGTAATTGTCCCTATTATCCATTTTTTCATATTATGTACTCCCCATTCCCCCTAATAATTACATAAACAAATGGAATCGCCTGCACATAGTCGATTCCATTTGTTTCCTTATTTTATTTTAAGCCTTCATCGCTTCTCGTACAATGTAACTGTCCACATATTGCTTAAATTTCACGATTTTTCCATTTTCAAGTTGCCATACATGAACAAATTCCGCCTCAAATGATTTTCCCGTCTCTTTATAAACTCCTGAATAAACACCTTCAGCAATAATCACATCTTTTCCGTTTACTTCATGGTACGTCTTTACACTCGCTTTATAATCATCCCATTCTGATCCTAAACGACTAAATACATTTTCCATTATAGCTTCTGTACCTATATACGTTCCGCCGTACGGAAAACCTTCTGCCTCTGTCCATTCCACTTTTTCAGAAAATGCTTCTGCTAAATGTTTTGCATTCGAAGAAGCTGATCCTTCATACGTGCTTTGAATAATTTCTAAATTTGTTTTTTGCTTCATTATTTTTTCGCCCCAAACGCGTTTGCCGCTAAAATAAGTCCAATTTCTAACGCTTTAACGCGCGGGAATCGTTCCTTTATTGCCGTTTGAATTTCTTCACTTGAAGGATTTCCTGCAAGAACTTCATCAAATGCAACTAAATATTTACGAGTATGTTTAATCGCGTCTGCTGTATTTGGTACGTCATAATCACGATGACCCGCTACAACAATTTCAGGATGAAGATTTTCAAGTTCACTTAATGTGTCTAACCATTTATGACGAGCTTCAGCATCTGTTTCTAACGTCCATACGAAAGTATTGTTATAAACGATATCGCCTGTAACAACGGCTTTTAATGATGGAATCCATACATAACTATTATTCGGTGTATCACCTTGCAAACCACCTTTAATGATTAAATCATTTCCCTCTAAAATCAATTTCTCTTCTGTTAATTCCTCTGGAACAATTGGTTGATGAGGAACATTATGCCCAATAGATGGTTTCCACTGTTCCACTTTCTTCTCAAATGTGTTACGAATATCTTCAACAGTATTCCGTAATGCAACAATCTTCGCTTCTGGAAATGCTTCATGTAATACATTTAATCCAAAATAGTGATCTGGATGGAAATGAGTCACATAAATATGAGTTAAATTCTTTCCTGTTTCAATAATTTGAGCTGCTAAACGGTGCGCATCACTTAATAAAAATTGTGCATCGATAAGAATTGCATCTTTTTCTCCGTATACAATTGTGGATGTAACTTGAAATGCTTGCTCAGATCCTGTAAAAACCTCTAAATGTAATTTTGACATGTTATTTCCTCCACTTTTTATTTACTCTTTTATATTCCTTTATTCTTTAAGCTTTATTCTAGTTGTAACTAATTTAGTTACAACTAGAATAAAAAAATATATGCATCATTTTATTACTAATCGACTTGATGTAATCATTATAGTTACATCAAGTCGTCAAGTCAACACTTAAAAAATGAAATTTACTTCGTCTTCATTACTTTCTCTTTTAAGAAACGATCTACATATCCTTCTGCTTTTACAACGAATAAATACGCACCCATTGATAATAAYGCAAGATCTAATTCATAYCCYGGRTTCTTTCCATCTCCTAATAAKCCTGCTGCTCCATTTACCTTTACGATAGCTCCAGCCAAAATAAGAGCGAATAACAATCCTACATACCTCACGCCTAAACCGATAATCAATAATATACCACCAACTAATTCAACTGTTGCTACGCCGTATGCAAGACCACCTGGTAAACCGATGCTTGTAAACCATCCTGCTACGTTATCTATACCTGATTGAAACTTTGCTAAACCGTGTGCAAAAAAAGTAACTCCTAATACGATACGAATAATTAAATTCCCAATATATTGATTCATTCTGAACTCTCCTTTTTTGTTTTGTTATGGTGAACATTTATCCACAAGACAAAACAATACGGTATTTCTTTTCATTCGTCAAATACTTTTTTAAAGAAACCAAAAAACATTATCCTTTTTGCAGATAATGTTTTTTATAAAATAGTGCTAATTCAAGCTTTCGCTCTATTACTTAGAAAAAAGTTGAAAATTTTTCCCAGCACCTATATAAGACAATAAAGACACATCTTCTTCCATCACCATTCCAACAACATTCACTTTCCTATCTTCAGGTAAATCATTTATAACTATTTGCATTTCACCAGCATATCTACCGTACAATTCATTATCAATTGTAATACTGCCTCGTTTTCTTGAAATTGTATTCATCGGTTGTAATGCAACTTTATTTTCTTCTCTTGATTCTACAGAGCGAATTACGTCACGAGCCGGATCAAGCCGGTTCGTATGCACTCGTTCTATCAGTTGCACTGTGTCGCTATCATTTATAAACGATTGATACCGCACTGGAATAATCCCACCACTCGCACTCGAGATTTCTTGTACACTCTCTAAGCTCCCGCTTATATCTCCAATTAGCACTTTATCAACATCGCACTCTTGCACAAGCTCTAAATATGCTTCAAGCGGGCGCATATAGCGGTGCTTTTCTAAMGTTGGTAAACCYTCAWATAAMGGACCTCGTTTTTCACCATCTCCYGRAATAAATGCCATCGTTTTTATTCCRCACTCATGTAAATAYTTATTTTGTTTTTGYAARAAYGAYTTKGCTAGTCCTGTTTCTGGACGCGGATAAAAATTATGCCACGCTTCTACTCGATCTATTCGTATATTTTCCGCAAGTAACTCTTTCCAAAATGATTCTGTAATCGTACTCGCGTTTAACGCTACCTTCATCTTACGTGATACACTCGCAATTYCTTTTGATGCAATGCCGTAATCCATTCGTAAACCAGTAATGCCCCACTCCAATAATTCTTCCACATTTTCATACGTCATCCCTAAATGGTTTAACGATTTTGGAGAGACATCAACCATTAATTCCATTTCATTTTCGAGAGCTTGTTTCCCAAGTATTTGAATTAACTCCTTATACGTATTCGGATCATCTTCTGGAATGTGAAGAGATGTAAAAATAGATGAAAATCCGTTTTCTTTCGCTAGTTTTAACCATGCTTCTTGTTTCTCTACTCGCTCTTTTGAAAGATAAATTGAAACTCCTATCATATAAATCTCTCCTTCTATTAATATAAAAAAAAGAGAAAGGAATCCCTTTCTCTATATGTTTTCTGCCATTTCTTCTTTAAAGCCGAAGAAGTACGTAAAGATGAATCCAAAAGTATATGCAACTACTAATCCAAGGAAATATAATAAATATTTATTATCAGCAATTAACGGAATTAATGATAATCCTGATACACCTATTC